>NZ_SOGW01000061.1:0-52766 GCF_004403075.1 Cryobacterium sp. TMT2-10
CGACGCTCCGGCCCGGCCTCACAGCGAGCACGCGAAGTTGATGATGAACTCCCGCTACGCGCTCTGGAAAAACCCGGAGAACCTCACCGAGAAACAACAGATAAAGCTGGCTTGGGTCGTTCAAACCAACCCGGCCCTGGGCCGGGCCTACTACCTCAAAGAAGGCCTCCGACTGGTCTTCAAACTGCCCCACGCCGAAGCCGCCGAGGCCCTGGACAAGTGGGTCGGATGGGCGCGCCGCTGCCGGATCCCGTCGTTCGTGAAGCTGCAGCGCTCGATCGTGAAGCACCGCGCTGCGATCCTCGCCTCGATCGAGCACGGTCTCTCAAACGGCCGCATCGAATCCGTCAACACCAAAATCNGATTTTGCCCAAATCGAGCCCCAGCAGCCCGGAAAGCTGTTTTTAGAGCAGTATCTCCGTCGAATTGGTTCACGGGCGGGGTGATCGGAGCCGGGGCCGGTGCCGGTGCCGGGGCCGGGACCGGCGCCGGGCCGGCTGCCGCTAGTTCAGGCCGCGCCGGTCGAGGAGCGGCTGGATGCCCGCGTCCCGTCCCCGGAAGTCCCGGTAGGCCGCCAGCGGGTCGGCGCTGCCGCCCACACCGAGCAATCGACGGCGAAACCGATCCCCGTTGGCCCGCGTGAGCCCGCCGTTGTCCTCGAACCATTCCCCGGCGTCGGCGTCCTGCACCTCGCTCCAGATGTACGAGTAGTAGCCGGCGTCGTAGCCGCCCGCGAACGTGTGGGCGAAGTAGGTGCTGGCGTAGCGCGTGGGCACGGCCGGGTTGTCCAGGCCCGCGGCGGTGAGCGCGGCGGCCTCGAACGCGGCGACATCCGTCACCGTGTCGTCGGCGTCGATCCGGTGCCAGGCCTGGTCGAGCAGCGCGGCGGCCAGGTATTCACTGGTGGAGAAGCCCTCGTTGAAGGCGGTGGAGTCCTGGATCCGGTCGACCAGGTCCTGCGGCATGGCCTCACCGGTCTCGTGGTGAACGGCGTAGTGGGCGAGCACCTCCGGCCACAGCATCCACATCTCGTTGACCTGGCTCGGAAATTCGACGAAGTCTCGGTAGACGTTCGTGCCCGCGAACTTCGGGTAGGTGACCCGCGCGAACAGCCCGTGCAGCGCATGCCCGAACTCGTGGAACAGGGTGGTGACCTCGTCGAAGCTGAGCAGGGTGGGTTCGCCCGCGGCCGGCCGGGGCACGTTCAGGTTGTTGCAGACCACCGCCGACGAGTCCAGGAGCGCCGACTGCGAGACCAGCGAGTTCATCCACGCGCCGCCCCGCTTGGAGTCGCGGGTGTAGAAGTCGCCGATGTACAGGCCGACGGGGGAGCCGTCGGCCTCAGTCACCTCGAACACGCGGGCCTCCGGATGCCAGGCGACCAGGTCGGGGCGCTCGGTGAACGTGACCCCGTACAACCGGCTCGCCGCGTAGAACACGCCGACGCGCAGCACCCGCTCGAGCTCGAAATAGGGCCGCATGGCCGCGGTGTCCACATGATACCGGGCCCGGCGCACCTGTTCGGTATAGAACGCCCAGTCCCACGCGGCGAGCTCGAAACCGCCGCCGTCCTGGTCGATCCGGGCCTGCAAGTCGGCCTGCTCGACCAGGGCGTTACGGGCCGCAGCGGGTGCCAGGCGCCCGAGCAGGTCGGCGATGGCCTGCGGCGTCTTCGCGGTCTGGTCGGCGGTCACCGCGGCCGCGTGGCTGTCGAAGCCGAGCAGCCGGGCGCGTTCGGCGCGGAGCCGGGCGATCGACAGCACCAGCTCGCGATTGTCGTGGTCGCCGCCACGGATGCCGCGGGACCGCGAGGCCGCCAGCAGCCGCTCCCGCACGCCGCGGTTCGTGAGCTGAGCCAGATACGGGTGACCGGTCGGCAGCACGAGGGTGATCACGTACCGGCCCGGCAGCCCGCGCTCCGTCGCAGCCTCCGCCGCGGCCGAAATCTGCCCGGCGGTGAGGCCGTCGAGCTCGGCGACGTTCTCGAGCACGAGGGCCAAATCGTTGGTGTCGGCCAGCAGGTTCTTCTCGAACCGGGTGGTCGCCGTGGAGAGCCGTGCGTTGTAGTCCCGCAGCTCGGCCTTGGCGGCGTCGGTCAGGCCCGCGCCGGCGAGCGTGAACTCCGTGTGGTATCGCTCGACCAGGTAGCGCGATTCCGCGTCCAGCTGCAACCGGTCCAGCTGCGCGTGCAGGGCGGCCACCCGAGCGAAGAGCTCCGGGTTCAGACGGATGGCGTCCGCGTGCGCGGCCAGCAACGGCGCCAGCTCCTCCTCGAGCGCGTCGGTCAGCTGGTTCGAGTCCGACGAGCTGCGGTTGAAGAACACCGCCGCCACCCGGGTGAGCAGTTGCCCGCTAAGTTCGAGCGGTACCATGGTGTTGTCGAACGTGGGCGCATCCGGAACCCCGCAGATCGCCGCAACCTCGAGGATCTGCTCCGCCATTCCCTGCAGGAAAGCGGGCCGGTAGTGCTCCTCCCGGATCAGCCCGAACGGGGGCAGCTCGTAGGCCAGCGTGCTGGGGCTGAAGAAGGGGTTCATCCGCTCACCCTGCCACACCGGTTGCCCCCGCGCGAATAGGATCTGTTCATGACCGACGAGCCGGACCGCCAAGAGACCGCGCAGCGAGAGCAGTACACGCACGGGCACCACGAGAGCGTGCTGCGCTCGCACACCTGGCGCACCGTGGCGAATTCGGCGGCCTACCTGGTTCCGCACCTGTCGCCCGGCCGGTCCCTGCTCGACGTGGGTTGCGGCCCCGGCACGGTCACGGTCGACCTGGCGCGCCGGCTGTATCCCGGGCAGGTCACCGGCATCGACGCGTCGGAGCAGATCGTGCGTCATGCCGCGGGACTCGCCTTCGACGAGGGCGTGCGGAACGCCTCCTTCCACGTCGGCGACGCCTGCGCGCTCGATTTCCCCGACGAGAGCTTCGACATCGTGCACGCGCACCAGGTGCTGCAGCACCTGGCCAACCCGGTTGCCGCGCTTCGGGAGTTCCGCCGGGTGTTGAAGCCGGGCGGAGTCTTCGCCGGCCGCGACGCCGATTACGGGGGCGTGATGTACCACCCGAAGCTGCAGGGGCTCTCGCTGTGGCTGACGGCGTACCGGGACGTGCACTACTCCAATGGCGGCGACCCCGACGCCGGGCGTTCCCTGAAGGCGTGGGCGCGCCAGGCGGGGTTCGGCGCGGTGACGAGCTCGGCATCCATCTGGTGCTTCGCCTCGGATGTGGAACGTGAGTGGTGGGGCGGGTCCTGGGCCGACCGCGTGACGGAATCCGCCTTCGCCGCACACGCCATCGAGGTGGGGGCCGCCGACCTCGCCGACCTGAACAAGATGAAGGCCGCCTGGCTCCAGTGGGCCGGGGACCCGGACGGCTGGTTCGGCATCCCGCACGGAGAGGTCGTCGCCCGCAAGTAGCGGCAGAAAACCCTCCGCCGAACCGTGAGTAGCGCCCCCGTTTTCCGAATTTTAAGGGGCGCTTCTCACGGCTCGGCGGAGTCGGCCAGGCCAGAGCCAGGCCAGGGCCAGCAGAGCCTAGATCCAGTCGTCCTCGTCTTCGAGGGCGATCGCCGGTTGGGTGATCGTGGCGCTGTCCTCGGCCGGGTTGTAACGGATGACCGTGCCGTCGTCCAGCTCCAGCACGGGGTTGCCCTCGAGCCAGGTCAGCGTCCAGCGCCAGGCTTGCGTGTCCTCCGCCAGGGCCGTGAGATCTTCCTCGACCGCCCTGACGGCGATCTCGACCACATGGGGCAGCCGTGCGGGCATCGGGCCGCCCAGCGGCCAGCGTGTTCCCATCTGCATGTTAGAGCTCGATCTCGTAGGTGACCCAGTCGGTGCGGGTGGCCACGTCGTCGTACAGGCGCTGCGCGGTCTCGTTGTCGGCGGCGGTCAGCCACTGCACCGTGGTCAGGCGGTGCGCCGCGGCGTACTCCTTGGCGAACTCGATCAGGGCCCGGCCGATGCCCGTGCTGCGGGATTCCGGCACCACGAACAGGTCGTCGAGGAACAGGCCGCGGGTGGCGGTCAGGGTGTTCGGAACCTCGCGGTAGTGGGCGAATCCGACGAACTCGCCGTCGTCGTCGACGGCAACGGCGCCGGTGAGCGACTCGTTCTTGTCGATGATCCAGCTCCAGACCTGGAGCGCTTTCTGGTCAGTCAGTTCGCACTTGTAGAACTCGCTGTAGCCCTCGAAGAGTCCCAGCCACGAAAAAAAGTCCTTGTCGCCGAGCGCGCGTACCTTGATTGACATTCGGTTCTCCTAGTTCTCCGGCACCGTGGCGAGCACGATGTCGGTGACAGCCAATTCGCTGCCTTCAATAAAAACCAACTCCGAGATACGGCCAACGGCACTCAGATCGGCGGCAGCCTGCCTGAGCAGGGCAATCTCTGCAGCCGTACCGCTAATTACAGCAGATTCGACGTCCGTTTTCTGGGAAGCCTTCGCATCGGTTTTTGCGCGGCGGATGCCGGTGAGCGCCCGGCTGGACAGGTCCAGCAGAGCGACGTTGCCGCCCTGCCCTCCGCTGAGCTCGGACTGGACGGGCCAGGCCGCGTGGTGGATCGAGTCTTCGGTGGACCAGGACCAGGCTTCCTCGGTCGCGAACGGCACGAACGGGGCGAACAGGCGCAGCAGGGTGGACAGCGCGGTGCGGAGGGCGGCGACCGCCGATGCCTGGCCGGGACCGGCCTCGCCGTAGGCGCGCTCCTTGACCAGCTCGAGGTAGTCGTCGCAGAACGTCCAGAAGAAGCTCTCGGTCAGTTCCAGCGCCCGGGCGTGGTCGTAGCCCTCGAACGCGGCGGTGGCCTGGCCGACCACGACGCTTAGCCGGGCGAGCATGCTCTGGTCGAGCGGCTCGCTGACGGGGGCCTCCGCGCCGCCGTCGAAGCCGAGGATGAACTTCGACGCGTTCAGGATCTTGATCGCCAGGCGGCGGCCGATCTTGATCTGGGTCGGGTTCTTGGGGTCGAACGCGGCGTCGGTGCCGAGGCGCGACGACGCGGCCCAGTAACGCACGGCATCCGAACCGTGCTGCTCGAGCATGTCCGCCGGGGTGACGACGTTGCCCTTGGACTTGGACATCTTCTTGCGATCGGGGTCCACGATGAAGCCGGACAGGGCCGCGTGCTGCCACGGCGAGACGCCGTGTTCGAGTTCGGCGCGAAGCAGGGTGGAGAACAGCCAGGTGCGGATGATGTCCTGGCCCTGCGGGCGCAGCGAGTACGGGTAGACGAGTTCGAACAGTTCGGGGTCGCGCTCCCAGCCGCCGGCCAGCTGCGGGGTGAGGGAGGAGGTCGCCCAGGTGTCCATCACGTCGACCTCGCCGACGAAACCGTTCGCCTGGCCGCGCTGCCCGGCCTCGTAGCCGGGGGCGGTGTCGGAGGACGGGTCGACCGGGAGCATCTCGCGGGTGGCGACGATGGGCTGGTCGAAAAGCGGGTTCGCGTCGGCATCCAGCGGGTACCAGATCGGCAGCGGAACGCCGAAGAACCGCTGGCGGGAGACGAGCCAGTCGCCGGTGAGGCCGTTGACCCAGTTCTCGTAGCGCACGCGCATGAATTCCGGGTGCCACTGCAGGTCGCTGCCGTGCGTGATCAGGCGGGCGCGCAGCTTCTCGTCGCGGGCGCCGTTGCGGATGTACCACTGGCGGGTGGAGACGATTTCGAGCGGTTTGTCGCCCTTCTCGAAGAACTTGACCGGGTGCACGATCGAGCGCGGTTCGCCGATCAGGTCGCCGCTGGTGCGGAGCAGGTCGACCACGGCCGCCTTGGCGGAGAAGACGGTCTTGCCGGCCAGCTGCGCGTATGCGGCCCGCCCGGCCTCGCTCGTGATCGCTTCGGGCGCCTCGGCGATGATGCGGCCGTCGAAGCCCATGATGGCGCGGTTGGGGAGGTCCAGTTCACGCCACCAGATCACGTCGGTCACGTCGCCGAACGTGCAGATCATGGCGATTCCGCTGCCCTTGTCCTTCTGCGCGAGGTGGTGGGCCAGGATCGGCACCTCCACGTCGAACAGCGGCGTGCGAACGGTTGAGCCGAACAGGGCCTTGTAGCGCTCGTCGTCCGGATGCGCCACGAGGGCCACGCAGGCGGGCAGCAGTTCCGGGCGGGTGGTCTCGATCTCGATCGCGCCGCCGCCGGGCTGGGCGAAGGAGACTCGGTGGTAGGACGCGGGCATCTCCTTGTCCTCGAGCTCGGCCTGGGCGACCGCGGTGCGGAAGGTGACGTCCCACAGCGTGGGGGCCATGGCCTGGTAGGCCTCGCCGCGCTCGATGTTGCCGATGAACGCCGACTGGGAGGTGACGAGGGAGTCGTTGCCGATCGTGCGGTAGGTCTGGGTCCAGTCGACGCTGAGGCCGAGCATGCGCCAGACGGCCTCGAACTGCTTCTCGTCTTCGATGGTGAGGCGTTCGCACAGCTCGATGAAGTTGCGGCGGCTGATCGGCAGCTGGTCGGCGGCCTTGGTGCTCTTGCCGTCGCCGCCCTCGAACGGCGCGGTGAAGTCATCGACGTAGGGCAGGGACGGGTCGCAGCGCACGCCGTAGTAGTTCTGCACCCGGCGTTCGGTGGGCAGGCCGTTGTCGTCCCAGCCCATCGGGTAGAAGACGCTCTTGCCGCGCATGCGCTGGAAGCGGGCGATGACATCCGTGTGCGTGTAGGAGAAGACGTGCCCGATGTGCAGCGACCCGGAGGCGGTCGGCGGCGGGGTGTCGATGGAGAAGATGTTCGCGCGCGTGGCCGAACCCCGGTCGAACCGGTAGGTGCCCGCGTCTTCCCAGGAGCCGCCCCACTTGGTTTCGAGCCCTTCGAGGGCAGGTTTTTCCGGAACGCTGGCGGCGGTCATGTTTCTCCGATTCGTATCTGCGGCACCGTGTCGGTGGTGAAGTGCCTGAGTATTGGGCGGTACCTAACTTACCGGATGCCCCGTTCCAGACCGATTCCGGGCCCAGCCCGGCGTTTGGGAGCCGCCCCCGGTCGGTCGGCGAGTGGCAGGATTGGAGGCGGAGAGGGGTACCGTGACCGGTCCAAATGATGACGACACGAGGCCTGACGGCACGCCGGATGGCGACGCCCTGGCCGGCCCGCGCACGCTCACGGATGCCCGCCGCACGGCGCTGCGCCGCAAGGTGCGCCTGATCGTCGGCTTCACGATCGGCTACAACGTGCTCGAGGCGGTCGTGTCGATCGCGGCCGGTGCCGCGGCATCCTCGACCGCGCTGGTCGCATTCGGCCTGGATTCCGTGATCGAAGTGCTCTCCGCCGCGGTCATCGCCTGGCAGTTCTCGCGCCGCGACCCCGACCGGTGGCAGAAACCTGCCCTCCGCGCCATCGCGGTCGCTTTCTTCGCCCTGGCCGGCTACGTCATCCTGAACGCCGGCCTCGGCCTCATCGGGGTGATCGAGGCCGAGCCCAGCCCGGTGGGCATCGTGATCGCCTGCCTGAGCCTGGTGATCATGCCGGGAGTGGCGGGCGTGGAACGCCGGGCCGGGACCGAGCTCGGCTCGAAGAGCGTGCTGGCGGACTCCCGGCAGCTGCTGCTGTGCGCGTGGCTGTCCGGGTCGGTGCTGCTCGGGCTGGTGCTGAACACGCTGCTGGGCTGGGCCTGGGCGGACTCGCTCGCGGCACTCGTGATCGCCGGCTTCGCGATCAGGGAAGGCGTCGAAGCCTGGCGCGGCGAGGCGGAATCCCCGGTCGCGCTCCTGTCGTAGACACGGTCGCCGCCCGTCCGTCCGTCCCCCCGGCCGCTCGCCCGTCCCCCCGCCCGTCCCCCGCCCGTCCCCCCGGCCGCTCGCCCGTCCCTCCGGCCGCTCGTCTGTCCGGCCGGCCGCTCGCGGCGCAGGTTATTCCCGCGGGCGCAGGCTCGAACCTGCGCCGCGGGCCACAACCTGCGCCACGAGCGCGGGGTCGTGGAGTCCGGCTAGCCGAGGCGGGGGACCGCGCCCAGCAGGGCCCGGGTGTACGGATGCTGCGGCGCCCCGAAGACCTGTCCGGCCGCGCCCGATTCGACGATCCGGCCGTCCCGCATCACGGCCACCCGGTCGCTGACGTGCTGGATCACCCCGAGGTCATGGGAGATGAACAGCACGCTGAGGCCGAGGTCCCGTTGCAGGTCGTCGAGCAGGTCGAGCACCTGGGCCTGCACCGTGACGTCGAGCGAGGAGACGGGTTCGTCGCAGATCAGGATCTGCGGCTCGGAGGCCAGCGCCCGGGCGATGCCCACCCGCTGGCGCTGCCCGCCGGAGAGGGACAGCGGCCGCCGGGTGAGCAGGCTCGCGGGCAGGCCCACGGCGTCCAACAGCTCCCGGATGCGCCGGCCGGCGGCATCGGACCTGTCGACCGATCCGCCGCGGGATCGGAGGCCGTCGCGACCGCGGGACCGGCCGGCGCCGGTCGTGTCGACGGTCGTGTCGACGGTCGTGTCGACGGTCGTGCCGACGGTCGTGCCGCCGGTCCTGCCGCCTACTGCGTCCCGCAGCACGTCGCCGACCGTGAGCCGGGGGTCGAAGGAACTGAGCGCATCCTGGTAGACCGCGCCCAACTGGGGGCGCAGCAGCCGCCGCGCCTTCTCGGCGCCGGCTCTCTCGCCGGCGACGCTGAACGGCTCGCCGAGCACTCGCACCTCGCCCGCGTCCGGCCGGGCGAGCGCCAGCACGAGCCGGGCCAGGGTGGTCTTGCCCGAACCGGACTCACCGACGATGCCGAGGGTCGTTCCCCGTTCCAGCCGGAACGACACGTCGTCGACGGCGGCCTGAACGCTGCCGTCGGGACGGGTGAACCGCTTGACCAGCCCGGTGGCCTCGAGCACGACCTCTCTGGCCGCGGCGGGAGCGGCCGGGTGCGCCCCGGCTTCGGCGTCGACCGCCCGGGCCGGCTCCGCGTCGCGCAGGGCCAGCTGCGCGGTCAGAGCCGGGGCCAGCTGCGCGGTCAGGCGCAGGCCGCGTGGTTTGTCCACGGGGACGGCCGCCAGCATCCGCCGGGTGACCGGATCCTCCGGCGCGGCCAGAACCGCGGCGGTCGGCCCCTGCTCGACGATGCGTCCCTCGGAGAGGACCGCGATCCGGTCGGCGATGCGGCCCACCACGGCGAGGTCGTGGCTGATCAGGAGGATCCCGGTGCCCCGGCGTTTCAGGTCGGCCAGGAGGTCCAGGATCTGGGCCTGCACGGTCACGTCGAGGGCGGTCGTCGGCTCGTCGGCGATCAGGAACGGCGGGTCGAGGGCGATCGCGGCCGCGATCAGGGCGCGCTGGCGCTGGCCTCCCGACAGCTCCCCTGAGCGTTTCCGGGCTTGGTTCTCCCCGTCGGGCAGCCCCACGCGTGCCAGCAGCTCGAGCACGCGCGCATGGCGGGCCGCGGCGCCCAGCCGGGTGTGCAGCCGGAGCGAGTCGGCGATCTCCCGGCCCACCGGGCGCAGCGGGTCCAGGGACACCAGGGCGTCCTGCAACACCAGGCCCACGTCGCGTCCGCGCCGGCACCGCCACGCGGCCTCCGAGATTTCCAGCACGCCGGACGCGCCGAGAGTCAGCTCGTCGGCGCGCAGCCAGGCGGTGTCCCCGGCGAGGCCGAGCAGGCTGCGCGCGGTGACGGACTTGCCGGAACCGGACTCGCCCACCAGGGCCAGGCACTCGCCCGGCGCGACGTCGAACGAGATGCCCTCCACCACCGGCGATGCGCCCGGTTCCGGGCCGAACCCCACGCTCAGGTTGCGCACGCGCACGACCGGCACGATCGGCGCGGCCGCGGCCGCGGTCGCGGGCAGGGCGGCTGCCGGCCCGGGTGCCAGGCTCTCCGCGCTCTCCGCGCTCATGCGTGCCTCAGCCTGCGGTCGATGCCGCGGCCCAGGGCCGTGGCCGACACCGCGGCGAGCACGATGAACAGGCCGGGGAAGAAGCTCATCCACCAGGCCGAGCCGATGTACGTGCGCCCGGCGGAGAGCATGGCGCCCCATTCGGCGGCCGGCGGCGTGGCGCCCAGCCCGAGATAACTGAGGGCGGAGGCCCAGACGATCGCCTGGCCGATCCCGAGGGTGCCGAGCACGAACAGGGGAGCGAGGGTGTTCGGCAGGATGTGGCGCGCCAGGATCCGGCCGCGACCCAGGCCGAGCACGGTGGCCGCCTCGACGAACGCGGACGAGCGCACCGAGACGAGCTGGGCCCGGATGATGCGGGCGTACCCGGGCGCCGTCGCCAGCCCGACCGCCACGGTCGCGCTCGCCACTCCGGGGCCGAAGACCAGGATGAACAGCAACGCCAGCAGCAGCCCCGGAAAGGCGAACAGCACCTCGAGCAGCCGGTTCACGGTGAAGTCGACGACCGGGCCGAGCATCCCGGCCAGGGTTCCGAGCACGAGTCCGAGGCCCAGCCCGATCAGGGTCGCGAGGGTGCCGATCAGCAGGGAACTGCCGGTGCCGTGTACGACCCGGGTGAAGATGTCCCGGCCGGACTCGTCGGTGCCGAACCCGTGCACGAGCGACGGAGCCTGGAACGCGGACA
Organism: Cryobacterium sp. TMT2-10; assembly: GCF_004403075.1. Lineage (NCBI taxonomy): Bacteria > Bacillati > Actinomycetota > Actinomycetes > Micrococcales > Microbacteriaceae > Cryobacterium > Cryobacterium sp. TMT2-10. The sequence goes on from NZ_SOGW01000061.1 coordinate 10,490, forward strand.
GGGGATCGATCCCGAGCGGGTCCCCGGGCGCCACCAGGGCCGGCGCGAGCGCAGCCGCCACCAGGAACAGCGCGAACAGCCCGCTCAGCGTCTCGGCGACCCCGATCCGGGGTCGCCGGCCGCGCCGGGGCGGGTGGGCCGGGCGGGGCGCGCGGGCGGACCGGCCGAGGCCGGCCTGGATCTCCAGGTCGCTCATCGGGTGCGCAGCCGGGGATCGGCCAGGCGCTGGGCCAGGTCGGTGAGCAGGGTCATCAGGATGTAGCCGAGCGCCACGACCAGCACGGTGCCGACCACGACCGGCACATCACGCACCGTCACGGCGTTCAGCAGGGTGCGTCCGAGTCCGGGCCGGGCGAAGATCGTCTCGACCACCACCGCGCCGCTGATCAGGGACCCGAACGCCCAACCGGACAGGCTGATCGCCGGCAGGGCGGCGTGGCGCAACGCGTGCACCCAACGGATGCCGCGCTCGCCCTCACCCCGCGCCCGCGCCGACAGCACGAAGGGCGACTCCAGTGCGGCGAGCAGGGACTCCCGCATGATCTGGCCGAGGAACCCGGCCAGCGGGACCGCGAGGGTCAGCACCGGCAGCACCAGCCCGGCGGGCCCGGCCGTGCTCACCGGCGGCAGCCAGCCCAGCCAGACACTGAACAACACGATCAGCGCGGTCGCCAGCCAGAAATGGGGGAGCGCGGCGGACACGATCTCCAGCCCCGACCCGAGGAACCAGGCGAACCGGCCGCCGCGGGTCGACCAGGTCGCCAGCACGAGGGCGAGGAGCCAGGCCACGGCCAGGGCGAGCACCGCCAGCAGCAGGGTGCCGCCGAGCTGCCCGGCCAGAAGCGGGGCGACATCCTGGTTCAACGCGTACGAGCGGCCCAGGTCGCCGGTGACGAGCCGGCCGAGCTGCGCCAGGTACTGCGTGAACACGGGCAGGTCGAGGCCGTACTCGGCGCGCACCGCGGCGAGCGCCGCCGGCGAGGTCTGCGAACCCGGACCGCCGAGGATGGCCTCGGCCGGGTCGCCGGGGATCAGCCGCACGGCGAAGAAGGTGAGCGTGGCCACCATCCACAGCACGAAGCCGGCCCCGACCAGACGCACCAGGATCAGGCCCGGCACGCTCCGGCGCAGGGCGCGGAGGGTGGACCGAGCCTGCGCCGCCGCGTCAGGCATGGGCTGTTCCCGGCATCCGCTACTTCAGCCACGCATCGTAGAACGTGGGCGTCGACACGGTCGGCAGGGCGCGGGCGCCGGTGACCTTCGCCCCGAGCAGGAAGTGGTTCTGCTGGTCGTAGAGGGGCAGGATGTAGTAGCCCTCGAGCACCTGGTTCTGCGCGTCCGTGTAGAGGGCCTTGCGCTTGGAGGCATCCGTGACCTGGCCGGCCTCGGTCAGCAGCGCGTCGATGGCCGGGTCGTTCACCTGCGCGTGGTTGGCGAAGTAGCCGCTGGGCGCGGGAACGATGCCGGCGGAGTGGAACAGGATCCGCAGCACGTCGGGTCCGACCTTGGTGTACGGCGCGCTGACGGCGTCGTAGTTGTTCTCGCCGAGGGCCGTGTACCAGCTGGAGAGGTCCATCGGGACCAGGCGCACCTCGAAGCCGGTCTTCTTCGCGGTGGCCTGGATCTGTTCGAACAGGGACTGCTCCGCGGGGATGGACTGGTTGGTGCTCACCGGGAAGGTGACCGTGAGCCGCACGCCGTCCTTGACCCGGTAGCCGCCCGCGTCGCGCTTCGTCCAGCCCGCGGAATCGAGGAGGGTGCCGGCGTCCTTCGGCTCGTATCCGAACAGTTCGGGGCGCGGTACCGCGAGGGACTCCGCACTGGAGAGGGCCGCGTAGGAGCGGGTGGCTGTGCCCTGGAACAGGCTCGCGACCGCGTCGTCGACATTGGCCGAGCGGATGAACGCCTCGCGCACGAGCGGGTCGTTGAACGGGGCGCGTCCGGAGTTCAGTTCGATCCGGTTGGAGGCGCCGGGGCGCGGTGCGTCGAGGTGACGGATCGAGTCGCCCTTCTCGGTCTGCACGATCGTGTCGGGCTGCGCGTTGTCGATGACGTCGACGTCACCGGACTGCAGGGCGGCGTACCGCGACGCGGAGTCGGGGATGAAGCGCCAGACGATGGAGTCGAGGTACGCCGGTCCGCTGTGCGCGGCATCCGCGGGCGGAGAGGAGTAGCCGTCGTTCCGCACGAGGGTGATCGAGTCCTGCTTGACCCAGGTCTTGACCTGGAACGGGCCGGTCCCGACCGGAGCCGCGCAGTTCTCCTCCTGGCTGCGGGCTAGCGCCTGCTTTGATTCGATCGCGAGCCACGGCTGGCTCAGGGACTCGAGCAGGGCGCTGTCCGGTTCGCCGAGGGTCAGGCGCACCACGTTCGGGGCGACCGCCTCGGTACCGGTGACCTTCTGCAGCGCCAGGTAACCAGTCGACGAACCCGTCTTCGGGTCCTGGAGGTGAGCGATGTTGGCCTGCACGGCGGACGCGTCCAGAGGCGTGCCATCCGTGAAGGAGACCCCGTCGGCGAGCGTGAATTCCCAGTCCAGGCCGTCGGCGCTCTCGGTCCACGAGTCCGCCAGCCACGGGATGATTTTCCCGTCGGCGTCCCGGGAGACCAGGGACTCGAGGTACTGCGTGCTCACCAGCGCCTGCGGGTAGTTGCCGCCCACGTGCGGGTCCAGGCAGGTGGGTTCCGCGTCGCCGGAGGCGTAGGTGAGGGTGCCGCCGGTGACGGGCCCCTCAATCGTGGGAGACTCCGCAGGGCTGGCGCAGCCGGTGAGGAGAAGGCCGGCGGCGACCAGGCCGGCGACGGTGCGCGAAGCGCGGTGGGTGTGCCCCGAGGCGATCATGTCAGGTCTCTTTCCGCGGCGCGACTCGGCCGAGTGTGCAATTGTTGGACTCGGTCCAAGAATGTTCCGGACCGACCACCATCGTAGAACACGGAATCACCATGACGAATCACCCGCCGAGCCGAGTCGGGCGCCCGCGCGGCTCGTCCCGGATGATGCTCGAGGAGGCCGCGGCGGAACTCTTCCTCGAGCAGACCTACGCGGGCACCACGATCGAGCAGATCGCGCGGCGGGCCGGAGTGAGCCGCAACACCTTCTTCAACTACTTCGCCGCGAAGAGCGACCTGCTCTGGGTCGAGGTGGACGCCGGACTGGCCGGACTGCCGGCGGCGCTCGCCGAGTGCGCCGGCGCCGCCGGACCGGCCGAGGCGGTGTCCGCCGTCGAGCGGGCCCTGCTGCAGATATCCGCCGGGTTCGGGCCCGGTCACGTGCCCTGGGCGCTCACCCAGTCCGAGCTGATGGGCACGACGGGGGAGCTGGAGGCATCCGCGCTGTCCCGGTTCATGGCGCTGGTGACGCTGGTCGAGCGTTTCGTCCTGGCGCGCACGCCCGCCGGTGCCGAAGCGGCGCTGGTCGGTCGGAGTTTCGCGATGGCCGTGTTGGCCGCCGCGGCCGCCGCCGCCGGGGTCTGGGCGCGCGCGGGCGTCTCCCGCGGGCCGCTGGGCCCATATCTGCAAGCGGCCATCGCGCCGGTCTGCTCCGGCTACCGGGCCGTGCACGCCGCAGGCTAGAATCGTTCCTGCATGACTGTGATCCGGCCATCACCGGTGAGTCTTCGGAAGAACGGAACCGCCTCCGGGCGGCTTCCTGGTAGAACCGAACGGGTCGGGCCCGTCACAGCCTCAGAACAAGCGGTTGCCCGGGTCCACCTGCCCAGGCGGCAAGCGAGGTGGTACCGCGGCGGATCCCTTTTCGGGTTCGGCGTCCTCGTGGAACAGGGCGGCTCTGCACCAAGCAGAACCTGCCCGACTCGTCCAGGAGAAGCATGACGTACCCCAAAGGCCGGCACCCCGGTTCGGCAGACCAGCAGCCCGGCAGCACCGTTCCCTCGGGCAGCGTGCCCTCCGGCATCGTGCCGTCGCCGAGTTTCCCCCAGATCGAGACCGACGTGCTCAAGTTCTGGGCCGAGGACGGCACCTTCCAGGCGTCGATCGACAACCGGGCGGATGCCCCGGAGTGGGTCTTCTACGACGGCCCGCCCTTCGCCAACGGGCTGCCCCACTACGGGCATCTGCTGACCGGGTACGCCAAGGACCTGTTCCCCCGGTTCCAGACCATGCGCGGCATGCAGGTGCACCGCCGCTTCGGCTGGGACACGCACGGCCTGCCGGCCGAGCTGGAGGCCGAACGCGAACTCGGCATCACCGACAAGAGCGAGATCGAGAAGATGGGCATCGGCGCCTTCAACGCGGTCGCCCGCAGCTCGGTGCTCAAGTACACCAAGGTCTGGGAAGAGTACGTCACCCGCCAGGCCCGCTGGGTCGACTTCGAGAACGACTACAAGACCCTCGACATCACGTTCATGGAATCCGTGATCTGGGCGTTCAAACGCCTGCACGACAAGGGCCTCGCCTACGAGGGCTACCGGGTGCTGCCGTACTGCTGGCGCGACCAGACGCCGCTCTCCAACCACGAGCTGCGGATGGACGACGACGTCTACAAGATGCGCCAGGACCAGACCGTCACCGTGACGTTCCCGCTGGTCGGGGCGAAGGCGGAAGCCCTCGGGCTGACCGCCGTGCGCGCCCTGGCCTGGACCACGACACCCTGGACCCTGCCCACGAACATGGCGCTGGCCGTGGGGCCGCAGATCACGTACGCCGTCGTCCCCGCCGGGCCGAACGGCACCCCCGACGCGACCGTGCTGCGGGAGGCCGGGCCGGACGGCGGCGCGGCATCCGTCGCCCCGGTGTCCTCCGCCCGGGTCGAGGTGCTCGGCGCCGAATACCTGCTCGCGATCGACCTCGTCGGCAACTACGCCAAGGACCTCGGCTACGACTCCGCCGTCGACGCGCTGGCGGCGATCTCCCGCACGGTGCCGGGCGCGGACCTCGAGGGCGTGTCCTACGACCGCCTCTTCGACTACTACGCGGACACCGAGGTCTGGGGCACGCAGAATGCCTGGACGATCATCGTCGGGGACTACGTCACCACCGCGGACGGCACCGGGATCGTGCACCAGGCCCCCGCCTACGGCGAAGAGGACCAGAAGCTCTGCGAGGCCGCCGGCATCCCGGTGATCATCTCCCTCGACGCGGGCGGCAAGTTCCTCGCCGACGTACCCGAGGTGGCCGGCCAGCTCTGGTCCGACGCGAACAAGCCGCTCACCCAGCTGATCCGCGCCGAGGGCCGCCTGCTCCGTCAGGCCAGCTACGAGCACTCGTACCCGCACTGCTGGCGCTGCCGCAACCCGCTGATCTACAGGGCCGTGTCGAGCTGGTTCGTGCGCGTCACTGACTTCCGCGACCGGATGGTCGACCTCAACCAGGACATCACCTGGGTGCCGGAGAACGTCAAGGACGGCCAGTTCGGCAAGTGGATCGGCAACGCCCGCGACTGGTCGATCAGCCGCAACCGGTACTGGGGTTCGCCCATCCCGGTCTGGAAGAGCGACAACCCCGACTACCCGCGCATCGACGTCTACGGCTCGCTGGACGAGCTCGAGGCCGACTTCGGCGTGCGCCCCACCGACCTGCACCGGCCCTACATCGACGAGCTCACCCGCCCGAATCCCGACGACCCGACCGGGCAGTCCACCATGCGCCGCATCACGGATGTGCTCGACGTCTGGTTCGACTCCGGCTCGATGCCGTTCGCCCAGGTGCACTATCCGTTCGAGAACGCCGACTGGTTCGACAGCCACAACCCGGCCGACTTCATCGTCGAGTACATCGGGCAGACCCGCGGCTGGTTCTACATGCTGCACACGCTCTCGACCGCCCTGTTCGACCGGCCGGCCTTCAAGAACGTCGTCAGCCACGGCATCGTGCTCGGCAACGATGGGCAGAAGATGTCCAAGTCGCTGCGCAACTACCCCGACGTGAACGAGGTGTTCGACCGCGACGGCTCGGATGCCATGCGCTGGTTCCTGATGAGCTCCTCCGTGCTGCGCGGCGGCAACCTGATCGTCACCGAGGAGGGCATCCGCGAGGGCGCCCGCCAGGTGATGCTCCCGCTCTGGAGCACCTGGTACTTCTTCTCGCTCTACGCGAACGCGTCCGGTGAGAACGGCTACGACGCCACCTGGCGCGCCGACTCCACCGACGTGCTGGACCGGTACCTGCTGGCCAAGACCCGCGACCTGATCGTGGACGTCACGAACGACCTGGAGAACCTGGACAGCAGCCTCGCGGCCGCCCGGCTGCGCGACTTCGCCGACGTGCTCACCAACTGGTACGTGCGCCGCTCGCGCGACCGGTTCTGGGCCGGCGCCGCGGCCGGCGGCTCCACCGAGGCGTTCGACACGTTGTACACCGTGCTCGAGACCGTCACCCGGGTCGCCGCCCCGATGCTCCCGCTCGTCACCGAGCGCATCTGGCAGGGCCTCACCGGCGGCCGCAGCGTGCACCTCACCGACTGGCCGGACGCCGACCTGTTCCCCGCCGACGCCGACCTCGTCACCGCGATGGACCAGGTGCGCACCATCAGCTCCACCGTGCTCTCCCTGCGCAAGCAGGCCGGGCTGCGCGTGCGGCTCCCGCTGGCGACCCTGACCGTGGTCACCTCCAACACGGCGGCACTCGCGCCCTTCGAGGGCATCCTGCGCGACGAACTCAACGTGAAGAGCGTGCGCCTGGTCGAACTCCAAGGCGACAGCGCGAGCGCCTACGGCATCACCTCCCGACTCACCGTGAACGCCCGGGCGGCCGGACCGCGCCTCGGCAAGCAGGTGCAGCAGGTGATCAAGGCCGCCCGATCCGGCGACTGGAGCGAAACCGACGGCGTCGTCACCGCCGGGGGCATCGCCCTCGCCGAGGGCGAGTACGAACTCGTGCTGCAGACCGGTTCGGGCGCCGAGGCCGACGCGTCCGAGACCGCAACGGATTCCCCCGCCCTGGCCCTGCTGGCCGGCGGCGGTTTCGTGCTGCTCGAGACCAGGACCACGCCCGTGCTCGAGGCGGAGGGCTTCGCCCGGGACCTGATCCGCGCCGTGCAGGACACCCGCAAGTCCGCCGGCTTCGAGGTGAGCGACCGCATCCGTCTGGACCTGGTCTTCTACTCGGACGTGGATGCCGCCACGTTCGCCCTGGCCCCCGGGGTGGACCTCGCCGCGGAGACCCTGGCCACCCGGTTCGCCACCCACGTGTCGACCGAGGTCCCCGCCGACAGCCTGGCCAACGGGCTGCCGTCCGAATGGCTGGCGGGCCTGGTCGGGTTCCCGGTCGAGCACTACGTGCTCTACACCGCCGGTCAGTACGCCAACCGCGGCACCGTCCTGGTCGCCGTCGCACGAGAGAACGGACTCGTTCATGTCTAAGCCCCGGCCGTCCGCGGCAGATCCCGACCGCGAGGCCGGCGACTCCGTCCTCGCCGCGCTCCTCGAGCGGGTCGGCGAGGGCGCGCCCCGGCCCCGCCTGGCGCCGACCCGGCGGGCGCTGGAGCTGCTGGGGGACCCGCAGACCGTGTACCCGATCATCCACGTCACCGGCACCAACGGGAAGACCAGCACGAGCCGCATCGCGGAGAGCATCGTGCGCGCCTACGGCCTGCGCACCGGTCTGCTGATCAGCCCGCACCTGGTGCGGCTGAACGAGCGCATCGTGATTGACGGGGAATCGATCACCGATGAGGCCCTCGCCGCGAACTGGGCCGACATCTCGCCGTTCCTGCAGATGGTGGACGCCGAGCTCGTCGCCGCCGGGGAGGGTGCGCTCACCTTCTTTGAGGCGCTCACCGTGCTCGCCTTCGCCTGCTTCGCCGACGCTCCCGTCGACGTCGCGGTGATCGAGGTCGGCATGGGCGGCGAGTGGGACTCCACGAACGTGGCCGACGGCCAGGTCGCCGTCTTCACGCCGATCGCCCTCGACCACACCCTGCGGCTCGGCGCCACCATCGCCGAGATCGCGCGCACCAAGGCGGGCATCATCAAGCCCTCCGCCTCCGTGGTCTCGGCCCGGCAGGTCGAGGAGGCCCAGGCCGAACTCGAGCGCGCCGCCGAACTGACCGAGTCCACCCTGGCCAGCGAGGGCGAGGACTTCGCGCTGCTGAGCAGCCAGGTCGCCGTGGGCGGGCAGCTCATCTCCGTGCGCGGCCTGGCCGGCACCTACTCCGACCTCTTTCTGCCGATGTACGGCACCCACCAGGCCCAGAACGCGGCCGTCGCGATCGCCGCGGTCGAATCCTTCCTCGGCGCCGGCGCCACGGCGCTCTCGTACGACCTGGTCGAGGAAGGGCTGGCCTCGGCCACCTCGCCCGGACGCCTCCAGCTGGTGGGCGTCGAACCGACCGTGCTGGTGGATGCCGCGCACAACCCCCACGGCGCCACCGCCCTCAGCGCGGCCCTGGGCGACTACTTCGACTTCGACGAGATCGTGGCGGTGGTGGGCATCCTCGCCGACAAGGACGCCGACGGCATCGTCACCGCGCTGCTGCCGTCGGTGAGCCGGTTCCACGTGACCCAGTCGCACTCCGAACGGGCGATCGGCGTCGACGACCTCGCCGACCTGGTGGCCGAGACCGCCGGCGAGGTGAGCACCATCCGCTTCGACGACCTGGCCGCCGCGCTCGACTCCGCCCGCGACTGGGCCCTGGAATCGCCCAAACGGGCCGTGATCGTGACCGGTTCGATCACGCTCGTCGGCGAGGCCATCACCCTGGCCGATTCCCGCGAATGGATGACCAAGTGACCCTCGCGCCCGAACCCGACGAGACGCCGGATCCCGGCGCATCCGTTCGCCCCGCCGTCCCGCGGTCGATCAAGCGCTCCCTGGCCTCGATCGTGCTCGGCTTCGAGACGATCGTGGTGATGCTCGGCGCGCTCGTGATCTTCGGGCTCGGCGCGCTGCCGCCGCTGCTCGCCCTCGGCGGCGGAGCGCTTTTGTCGCTGGCCATGGTCGCCGTGATCGCTCTGCTGCGCTACCCGTGGTCGTACGTGATCGGCTGGATCCTCCAGGCCATCGTGCTGCTCTGTGGCTTCCTCAACCTCGCCATGTTTTTTGTCGGCGCCATGTTCACCGCCATGTGGGCGTACTGCATGATCGCCGGTTCGAGAATAGACAACCAGAAAGAGAACTCATGAGCACCCAGGTCCAAGAAACCCTCGTATTGGTCAAGCCCGACGGCGTGGCCCGCAATCTCTCCGGCGAGATCCTGCGCCGGATCGAGCAGAAGGGCTATTCCCTCGTCGACGCGAAGCTGGTGCAGGCGGACCGGTCCCTGCTGGCCGAGCACTACGCCGAGCACCAGGGCAAGCCGTTCTTCGACTCCCTGGTCGAATTCATGGAGAGCGGGCCCATCCTCGTGCTGCGGATCGCCGGCGAACGCGTGATCGAGGGCTTCCGGTCCCTGGCCGGCACGACCGACCCCACGACGGCGGCCCCCGGCACCATCCGCGGCGACTTCGGCCGTGACTGGGGCACCCGCGTGCAGCAGAACCTCGTGCACGGCTCCGACTCGCCCGAGTCCGCCGCCCGCGAGCTCGCCCTCTGGTTCGACTAGCGAGACCCCCACCCGGTCCCCATCCAGGACCCCACCCCCACCCCATCCGCCGAGCCGTGAGTTTGGCCCCTCTTTTTCGTCTGCGGAGGGTCGCAACTCACGGCTCGGCGACGTTTTTCGGCCGTGCGGACCTGCGTCCCGCCTTCGCCGCCGCGTCACCGTCGTCGCAGCGCCACGTTCGCCGAGCCGTGAGTTTGGCCCCTGTTTCGCGTCTGCGGAGGGTCGCAACTCACGGCTCGGCGCGATGAAACTCACGGCTCGGCGAGCTTTCGGCGGCGCGGGCGGCGAGGGTAGCCGGGGCTTAGAGGCGGTGCAGGAAGTCCATCTGCAGTTGGGCGATGACGGCCGCCACGAGGTAGCAGCCGATCGTGATCACCACGATCCACGAGTACGCGCCCGCCGCGAAACGCCGAACGCCCGGCGACGCGGGCAGGTTGCCGACGGTGAGATTGTGCAGGGTGACGGCCAGGAACGTGGGGATCGTGACCACCCAGGTGACCATGCACCAGGGGCAGAGCACGTCGAGCACGAAGAAGCTCTGGCCCATCAGCCAGATCACCAGGGCGAGGGCGCCCGTGACACCGATGTTCAGACCGATCCAGAACCAGCGCTTGAAGCGGGCGCCGGCCAGGATCGCGACGCCGATCGTGATCACGACCGTCCAGGCGATCAGCCCGATCAGCGGGTTGGGAAAGCCGAAGATGGCACCCTGCCAGGACCCCAGATTCGTGCTGCAGCCGACCAGGACGCTGAAGTTGCAGGACAGCTGCGCCTGCGGGTCCTCGAGAATGCGGAATTTGTCGATGGTCAGCAGGAATGCCGCGGTGAGGGCGATCAGTCCACCGACGATGAGGAAGATTGCGAGCCCGACGGGGCGCTTGGACTGGTCGGCTGCTGGCACCTTCGGATTATGTCATGTGCCTCGCACGTGATCCTGAGAATGCATGCGATAATCGAAGATGTCGCTTGAGCCGCGCTCAAGTTGATGCCAGAGAAGGCTTAATCACACATTTTTATAAATGGGCCGCACTAGCCCGGATTCATTGGTCCCACGACCAAAGGTATTAGCAGCCAGAGCCAAGAGCCGGTTGCGAACGAAGAGGATTCCCGAGGGTTTCGCGTAAGCAAAATCCTCCCACGAGAGAGTAGCCGGATGGGTGGCGCGGTCGCCCACACCGGTCAAGGAGCGCACCAGTGATGGTGGAAGACAACGAAAACATCAAAAAACGCAAGGGTTTGTTCGGCAGTCGCCGCACAGCGCGCCGTGCTGCCACACCGGTGTCCCCGGTCGTGACGGATGACCCGAGCAACACCCCACAGGACGAGGTTCCGGTCGTCGCCGCGGCGACACGCGAGCCCGCCCCGACCGAGCCACCGGCTCCGGTCCTCCCCGTTGATTCCGCGACCGAGCCGGCATCCGCCGCACCGTTCGGCGGAACCCCCGACACAGAACAGGACGCTGACGTGGATCTGACGCTGCCGCCCACCCCCACAACCGACGTGGTCCGCCGGCCCTCGACCTCCCTGGTCTTCCAGGCTCCGGTCATCGTGCCGCTCCCGGCCCGCACCGGCGTTCGCCGCGACAGCCGTGACAGCTACCAGCAGGACGCCCGGCCGGACCGCTCGGACACCCGGCAGACCCACGACGACGAGGGCGACGAGTCGTCGACCGTTCGCCGTCGGGCCCGCCGCCGCACCGGCGACGAGAGCCGTTCGGGCTCCGACGACCCCGCGAACACCGTCGTGCGGGTGCGCGCCCCCCGCGAGCCCGAGCTGATCACCGAACCGCAGCGCATCAAGGGCTCCACCAGGCTCGAGGCCAAGAAGCAGCGCCGGCGTGACGGGCGGGATGCCGGTCGCCGTCGCCCGGTGATCACGGAGGCCGAGTTCCTCGCCCGCCGCGAGTCCGTCGACCGCGTCATGGTCGTGCGCGCCAAGCACAACAAGATCCAGATCGGCGTGCTCGAGGACAGCGTCCTCGTCGAGCACTACGTGGCCAAGAACCAGGATGCGTCCCTGATCGGCAACGTGTACCTCGGCCGGGTGCAGAACGTGCTCCCGAGCATGGAGGCCGCCTTCGTCGACATCGGACGCGGCCGCAACGCCGTGCTCTACGCCGGAGAGGTCGATTGGGAGGCCGCCGCCGAGACCTCCGGCAACAGCAGCCAGGCCCGACGGATCGAACTCGCACTGAAGCCCGGCGACAAGGTGCTGGTGCAGGTCACCAAGGACCCGATCGGCCACAAGGGCGCTCGGCTCACCAGCCAGGTCTCCCTGCCGGGCCGCTACCTCGTCTACGTGCCCAACGGCTCCATGAACGGGATCAGCCGCAAGCTACCCGACACCGAGCGTGCCCGCCTGAAGAAGATCCTCAAGGAGGTCCTGCCCGAGAACGTGGGCGTCATCGTGCGCACCGCGGCCGAGGGGGCCACCGACGAGCAGCTCACGCTGGACGTCAACCGCCTCACCGACCAGTGGGCGTCCATCGCCAGGCTGGTCGAATCCGCCTCGGCACCGGCCCTGCTGCACGGCGAGCCTGACCTGCTGATCAAGATCGTGCGGGATGTCTTCAACGAAGACTTCCAGAAGATGGTCATCTCCGGCGACGAGGCACGCGCCACCATCGAGACTTACCTGGGCCAGGTGGCCCCTGACCTGGTCGAGCGGGTCGAACGTTTCGAGGGCGAGATGGACGCCTTCGACGAGTACCGCATCTCCGAGCAGATCGAGAAGGCGCTCGACCGCAAGGTCTGGCTGCCCTCCGGCGGATCCCTGGTGATCGACCGCACCGAGGCCATGACGGTCGTCGACGTGAACACCGGCAAGTTCGTCGGCTCGGGCGGAAACCTCGAAGAGACCGTCACCAAGAACAACCTCGAGGCCGCCGAGGAAATCGTGCGCCAGCTGCGTCTGCGGGACATCGGCGGCATCATCGTCGTCGACTTCATCGACATGGTGCTCGAAACCAACCGCGACCTGGTGCTGCGCCGCATGCTCGAATGCCTGAGCCGCGACCGCACCAAGCACCAGGTGGCCGAGGTCACGTCGCTCGGACTCGTGCAGATGACCCGCAAGAAGCTGGGCCTCGGACTCCTCGAGTCCTTCAGTGAGAACTGTGAGGCCTGCGCCGGCCGTGGAATCGTCATCCACCACGACCCCGTGCTCAAGCACCGCCAGACCGCTCAGCCGGCGATGGAGCGTCGCCCGCGCAGCAAGTCGGGCGGCAACTCCGGCGGCGACAACGGAAACACCGGCAACGGCGGCAACGGACACCGCAACGGCGGCAACAATGGCGGCAACTCCGGTGACGGCAGCAACAACTCCGGCAGTGCGGCCGCGGCCACCCAGGCCGACGCCAGGGCCGGTCACGGCACCCACGGGATCACCGAGGACGCCAAGCACGCCCTCGCGCTGATTGCCGCACGCACGATCACCCGTTCGCTGACCGGATCCATCCCGATCATGCCGTCCGTTGAAGCCACGCCGGAAACCAAGCCTGCAACCGCGCAGGAGACTGCCGTACCCGCGCAGGAGGTCGAGCAGGCTCCCCGCGATGTCAACCCGATCGAGGCGGCCGTCAACGAGGTGGCCGCCCCGGAAGCGACCGCTGCGCCGGCACGCCGCAGCCGGCGGGCATCCTCCGGGTCGGGCCAGTCGACTCAGGCCAGGCAGCACGTTCAGCCCGCGCAGACCGAGCCCGTCCAGGCGGCCGAGTCCGCCCCGGTGGCACCGGATGCGGCCACCGAGTCGTCGGCGTCGGCGTCGGCCTCGGAAGATTCATCCGAGTCGGTCGCGATTCTCGACATCCCGATCAAGAAGTCCTCGCGCAGCCGTCGCACGGTGAGCAAGCAGGTCACCGAGCAGCTGCTGGACTCGGTGCTCGACTCACTGCCCGAGCCCAAGCAGCCCGGCCAGGGGCGCGGGCGCAGCCGCCGGGTCACGACGGCCGGCGGGTCCACCGCCGGCCTTCAGCCGATCGTCACGTCGTCCCCGGACGAGAAGCAGTAACTGCATCGAATGATCGCCGGGCGACCGGCGGCGTGAGCGGCCGATCGCCGCCTCGCCGCCGGTCGCCCGTCTTCGTGGTTCAGGCCCTCGCGCAGGGGATCAGGCGTTGTCGTCGCGTGGGGGAGCGGGCGGCAGGTGAGCGCGCTGCCTGCCGGTCACTCTCAGCCCGCTGGCCCGCAGCCGCACGACCAGCTCCCGATTGCTCACCGGATGCGCCCCAGCGGCCACCAGGGCCTCGTACAGGCGCGCGGGGACGTCGTAGTGGTCCAGGTCGAATCCGCGCCGGGGAATCCCGTTGGCGGCCGCGAATGCGTGCAATTCGGCCAGGGAAGTGTCGCTGACCAGATGAGACCAAACCGTACTGTGGGCGGGCCACGTAGGCTGGTCTATCAACACCGTCATGTTCAGATTCTACGATCCCGTCTCGGTTTGACCGGGGCTGGATGATCAGCTAAAGTCGACTGTTGGTGTGCGTTGGGCCTTAGCTCACGCGGTCATCAAGGTTTTCTGAAAGCGAGTGGGCCGGCTTGGCCTGTTCAAAGCAGTAACTTTCCATCATGGGGCCTCACGGCTCCCCAGAGATAGGTACGTAACTTGGTTTACGCAGTTGTGCGCGCCGGTGGGCGGCAGGAAAAGGTCGAGGTCGGAACCATCGTCACGATGGACCGAATCAAAGCCAATAAGGACGGCAACGTCGAGCTGGCCGCCGTGCTTCTCGTCGACGGCGACAAGATCACCTCTGACTCACAGTCGCTGGCCAAGATCACGGTTACGGCCGAGGTCTTGAACGACCTCCGTGGTCCGAAGATCGTCATCCAGAAGTTCAAGAACAAGACCGGGTACAAGAAGCGTCAGGGGCACCGTCAGGAGCTCACTCGCGTTCAGGTTACCGGCATCGCCTAGGCCTGAGGAGAAGAACAGATGGCACACAAAAAAGGTGCGAGTTCCACTCGCAACGGTCGCGATTCCAACGCCCAGCGCCTCGGCGTGAAGCGCTTCGGTGGTCAGGTTGTCAGCGCGGGCGAGATCATCGTCCGTCAGCGCGGCACCCACTTCCACCCCGGCGTCAACGTCGGCCGTGGTGGAGACGACACGCTCTTCGCCCTCGAGCCCGGCTCGGTTGAGTTCGGCGCGAAGGGTGGCCGCAAGGTCGTCAACATCGTGGTGGCTGCCGCGTAGGCATCCACAACTTGTAAGCGTGAGGGCGGGCTTCGGCTCGCCCTTTGCGTGTTTCACGGCACCATCGTTTTCGTTTTTGTGCACATAGTTTTTGCCACCTGAAAGGGGCACCCCCATGGCCACGTTTGTTGACCACGTCACTCTCCACCTGCGAGCAGGCAACGGAGGGAACGGTTGTGTCTCCGTCAAGCGTGAGAAGTTCAAGCCTCTCGCCGGCCCCGACGGCGGCAACGGCGGGAGCGGCGGCGACATCGTTCTCGTCGCGGACCCCAATGTGACGACCCTCCTGGGCTACCACCGGTCCCCCCACCGCAGTTCCGCCAACGGCGGCCCCGGTATGGGCGACCACCGGGCCGGTTTCGGCAGTGAGCTGATGGAACTCGCCGTGCCTCTCGGCACCGTGGTGAAAGACGCCGAGGGCAACGAGCTCGCCGACATGACCGAACCGGGCTTCCGGATCGTCGTCGCGCCCGGCGGACAGGGCGGGCTCGGCAACGCGGCCCTGGCGTCGCTCAAGCGCAAGGCCCCCGGCTTCGCCCTGCTCGGCACCTACGGCTGGGAAGGCGACATCCAGCTCGAGCTGAAGACCGTGGCGGATGTCGCACTCGTGGGCTACCCCTCGGCCGGCAAGTCCAGCCTGATCGCGGCCATCTCGGCCGCCCGCCCCAAGATCGCGGACTACCCCTTCACGACCCTGCACCCCAACCTCGGCGTCGTGGACGCCGGCGAGGTGCGCTACACCGTCGCCGACGTGCCCGGCCTGATCGAGGGCGCCAGCGAGGGCAAGGGCCTCGGCCTCGAATTCCTGCGCCACGTGGAACGCTGCACGGCCCTGCTGCACATCCTCGACTGCGCCACGCTCGACCCCGATCGTGACCCGCTCAGCGACCTCGACGTCATTCTCGGCGAACTCGCCGCCTACCCGGTGCCCGAGGGCCAGAAGCCGCTGCTGGAACGCCCCCAGCTGATCGCCCTGAACAAGATCGACGTTCCCGAGGGCCGCGAACTCGCCGAGTTCGTCAAGCCCGACCTCGAGGCGCGCGGCTACCGCGTTTTCGAGATCTCCACCGTCAGCCACGAGGGCCTCAAGCAGCTCAACTACGCCCTGGCCGAGACGGTCGAGGCCGGCCGGGTCGAGGCCGCCGCGGCGCAGGCCGTCAAGCCGCGCATCGTCATCCGTCCCAAGCCCGTCGACGACAGCGGCTTCGTCGTCAAGGTCGAGGGTGGGTCGTTCGGCAACATCTACCGCATCATCGGAACCAAGCCCGAGCGCTGGGTGCAGCAGACCGACTTCAAGAACGACGAGGCCGTCGGCTTCCTCGCCGACCGGCTGGCGAAGCTGGGCATCGAGAACGAACTGTTCAAGGCAGGCGCGATCGCGGGCTCGACGGTCATCATCGGTCCGGGCAACGGCGTGGTCTTCGACTGGGAGCCCACTCTCACCTCGACCGCCGAACTGATCACCGCCCCGCGCGGCACCGACACCCGCCTGGACGACTCCAAGCGCCGCACCAGCAACGAGCGCCGCGAGGAATACTTCGGCCGGATGGACGCCAAGGCGGCCGCGCGTGCCGAACTCATCCGCGAACGCGAAGCCGGCATGTGGTCGACCGGGGAAGAGGAATTCAACGGGGACGTCCTGACCGGAGACGGTTCCGTGCCGCGGAACAAGGCAAAGGAGAGCGACGCCGAATGAGTTCGCGCGCACGTGCCCAGGTCTCGTCCGCACGGCGCATCGTGGTGAAGGTCGGCTCCTCGTCGATCAGCGGCGACAACGCCGACCAGATCGCACCCCTGATTGAAGCACTGGCCGAGACGCACGACCGTGGCGTCGAGGTGGTCCTGGTCTCGTCCGGCGCTGTCGCGAGCGGTCTGAGCTACCTCAACCTCGACGAGCGGCCGGCCGACCTGGCCACCCAGCAGGCGGCCGCCTCCGTCGGGCAGAACGTGCTCACGGCCCGCTACCAGGAGACCCTGGATCGTCACGGCATCGCCGCCGGCCAGGTCCTGCTGACCGAGGGCGACCTGCTGAACGAACCGCACCGCAGCAACACGCGCCGCGCGGTGAATCGCCTGCTCGACCTGCGGATCATGCCGATCGTCAACGAGAACGACACCGTCGCCACCTACGGACTCCGGTTCGGGGACAACGACCGGCTCGCTGCCATGCTGTCCGTGCTGATCCGCGCCGACCTGCTGCTGCTGCTCAGCGACGTCGACTCGCTCTACACCAGGCCCCCGCACCTGCCCGGCGCGGAACGGATCGACCTGATCGGATTCGACCAGGAACTGGCCGGAATGGAGTTCGGGACCTCCGGCGCCGCCGGCGTCGGCACCGGCGGTGCCAGCACGAAGGTCAAGGCCGCCCGGCTGGCGGCCGCGGCCGGCACCGCGGTGCTCGTGACCGCGACCGGCCTGGCCGGCGACGCGCTCAACGGGGCCGAGGTCGGCACCTGGTTCGAACCGATGCCCCAGGCGCCAGGGCGCGCGCTCCTGTGAGTGCGCGAGAGGGAACCGCATCATGGGCGTGATCACCCGCGACCAGATCGGGTCAGCGGCCCGGATCGTCGTGAAGGTCGGGTCCTCCTCGATCAGCGGCGAGAACATCGGCCAGATCACCCCCCTCGTCGACGCCCTCGCCGGCGCCCACGGCCGCGGTGCGGAGATTGTGCTGGTCTCGTCCGGTGCCATCGCCACCGGCATGCCCTACCTGCAGCTGGACGAGCGGCCCACCGACCTGGCCACCCAGCAGGCGGCCGCATCCGTCGGCCAGAACCTGCTCGTCTTCCGCTATCAGGACAGCCTCGACCGGTACGACATCATCGCCGGACAGGTGTTGCTGACCGCCGGAGACCTCGACAACCCGGCGCACCGCGGCAACGCTCACCGGGCCATGGACCGCCTGCTCGGCCTGCGCATCCTGCCGATCGTGAACGAGAACGACACGGTCGCCACCCATGAGATCCGGTTCGGCGACAATGACCGGTTGGCGGCGCTCGTGGCCACGCTGATCAACGCCGACCTGCTCGTGCTGCTCAGCGACGTCGACGCCCTGTACACCCGGGCCCCGCACCTGCCGGGGGCTGAACTCATCGACCACGTCGCATCCGGCGACCCGCTCGTAGGCGTGGAGTTCAGCGAGAGCCGATCCGGGGTGGGAACCGGTGGTGCGAGCACCAAGGTGTCCGCGGCCCGGATCGCGGCCGACGCCGGAACCGCGGTCCTGGTGACCTCCACCGGGCTGGTCGCCGAGGCCCTCCGCGGCGATCGGGTGGGAACCTGGTTCGAACCGATGCCGGGCGTGCGCCCGGTGCGCTGACCGGCAGCATCCGTCAGTCGTCGCTTCGGGTGCAGCCCCGCCCGGTCGCGTAAACTACCGGGATGATGCAGCCCGCGACCGACTCCGTCCTGATCACGCCCACCCTCGAAGCCGCCCGGGACGCAGCCCTCGTGCTCGCGGCCACGCCAACGCGGTGGAAAAACCAGGCGCTCGAGGCCGTCGCCGCCTCCCTCCGGACCAGCGTCGCCGAGATCCTCGAAGCCAACGCGCTGGACCTGGCCGCCGGTGAGGCGAACGGGCTCAGCACGGGCATGCTGGACCGGCTCAGCCTGGATCTTGCCCGGATCGATGCCCTCGCCGACGCCGTGCTGCAGATCGCCCTGCTCACCGACCCGGTCGGCGTCGTGGTGCGCGGCAGCAGCCTGCCCAACGGGGTGAAGATCAGCCAGGTCCGCGTGCCCTTCGGCGTGGTCGGCGTCATCTACGAGGCCCGGCCGAACGTCACCGTGGACATCGCCGCGATCGCCCTGAAGAGCGGCAACGCCGTCGTGCTCCGCGGCGGCTCGGCCGCGGAGAACACCAACCGCGTGCTCGTTCGCCTGCTGCAGGCCGCGGTCGACGGCGTCGGGCTCCCCGCCGCGTCGGTGCAGACCATCGACCCGTTCGGTCGCAGCGGCGCCACCGAGCTGATGCAGGCGAGAGGCTACGTGGACGTGCTCATCCCGCGGGGGAGTGCCGGGCTGATCCAGGCCGTCGTCACCCAGTCGAAGGTCCCCGTGATCGAAACCGGCGCCGGCGTCGTGCACATCTTCCTCGACGAGAGCGCCATCGAGCAGATGGCCGTGGACATCGTGCACAACTCCAAGGTGCAGCGGCCCAGCGTCTGCAACGCCCTCGAGACGCTGCTGGTGCACGAGGCCGCGGCCGACCGGCTCCTGCCGGCGGTGCTGGCGAAGCTGGCCGCGTCCGGGGTCACGATCCACGGCGACGACCGGGTGCGCGCGCTCTTCCCGGCCGCGGTGCCGGCCACGGACGAGGACTGGGGCACCGAGTATATGTCCCTGGAGGTCGCCGTGGCCGTCGTCGATTCCCTCGACGACGCGATCCGTCACATCCGCCGGTACTCGACCGGGCACACCGAGTCCATCATCACAAACGACTTAGTCAACGCCGAACGGTTCCTCGCCGAGGTGGACTCCGCCGCAGTCATGGTGAACGCGTCCACCCGGTTCACCGACGGGGGAGAATTCGGGTTCGGTGCCGAGGTCGGCATCTCCACCCAGAAACTGCACGCCCGCGGCCCGATGGGACTGCCCGAGCTGACCAGCACCAAGTGGATCGTGCGCGGCTCCGGGCAGGTGCGCGGCTAGGCCCCGCTAAGATAGTGGCCGTGGCCCAAGGTTTTGCCGTCTGTGCCCCTGAATGGAGATCCCCATGTCGTTCCTGACCACTGTGCTGGCCGAAACTGCCGTGCTGGCCGAAGTCGAACACGCCGCCCTGCCCATGCCGACCTTCGTCTACGGCCTGATCGGCCTGGTCCTGTTCGCCGCCCTCGCCGCGGTCGTCTGGTCGTACCGTGACGTCGCGAACCGTCACCAGTCCAAGGCGAAGGCCTACGCCGACGCTCACGGCGGCGCGCGCAGCGGCCACTAGACGATACAGCTCCCATCGAGACTCCCCGCCGCCCCCGCATCGGCGTGATGGGCGGAACTTTCGACCCGATCCACCACGGGCACCTCGTTGCCGCCAGTGAGGTGGCGCAGAGCTTCGACCTCGACGAGGTCATCTTCGTTCCGACCGGGCAGCCGTGGCAGAAAGCGGATGTGACGGCGAGCGAACACCGTTACCTGATGACGGTCATCGCCACGGCGTCCAATCCCCGCTTCACGACAAGCCGGGTCGACATCGACCGCACCGGCCCCACCTACACGATCGACACCCTGCGCGACCTGCATGCCGAACGGCCCACCGCCGAGCTGTTCTTCATCACCGGCGCGGACGCGATCCTGCAGATCCTCAGCTGGAAAGACGTGCAGGAGCTGTGGGATCTCGCGCACTTCGTGGCTGTGAGTCGTCCGGGACATGAGCTCAACATTTCGGGATTGCCCAACCAGGACGTAAGCTTGTTGGAGGTTCCGGCTCTGGCGATTTCGTCAACGGACTGCCGGGCGCGTGTGAATCGGGGATTCCCGGTCTGGTATCTGGTCCCCGATGGGGTCGTCCAGTACATCTCAAAGCATCATCTGTATCGGAGTGTGGCATGACGTCGGGTAACAACCCACAGCCACTGACGCGCCGGCAAGCGCGGGAGTTGGCACACGGGAATCAACCTGCCGTCACGGATGTCGGCGCGCCCGCCGCGCCTGCGCCCGCGGCCCCACAGCCGTCTCCCGTCGCCGCTCCCGCCCCTCTGGCGCCGGCACCCTCCGTCTTCGCGCCTCGTACGCCTGACGCCCCCGTGCGGGAACAGGCTGTTGCCGTCGACACGACCTCCGAACACACGATGACGCGGCGAGAGCTGCGCGCCCAGCAGGCCGCCCTGTCCGCAGCCGCGGAGACTGCGCAAACCGATATCGTGCCGGCCGAGACCGCACCCGCCGCGCAGTTCCCGCCGGTGGCCCCGGCCCCGGCCTCCCTCGGCCTGTCCGACCCGCGCGCTTTCGACATCGACATCGTCAACATTCCGGCGGCCCCGGCCCCGGTGGCTCCGCGCGTCGAATTCATGGTCGAAGCAGCGGGGAGCAAGGTCGGCAAGGCCGGCAAGTCCCGTCCCGGCGTTCTTCACCCGCCCGTCGGCCACTGGTCGCTCGCCCGGGACGAAGACGTCGACTCGCTTCCCGGAGTCACCCAGCTCGAGCCGTTCGACCAGATAGTGGCCCGCGGTATCAGTGCGGGCGGCATCCCGACCACCACGAACGCCCTGATCCTGCCGTCCATCCCGCACCAGGGCAACGCGTCCGGGCCGTTCACGAGCACGGGCGAGATCATGGTCACCGGCTCGATCGACCTGCCGCGCAGCCTTGGCTCCACCGGACAGCACCCGAACGTCTACGACTCGTCCGACATGGACCAGCTGCTCGACCAGCTCGACGACGTGGGACACCACAACGACGTCGCACCGGTGAGCGCCAGCCGTGCCGTCAGCACGCACGCGTCCACGCGCGGCGTCATGGCCCCACCGAGCAAACCCGGACTGACGCTGCCTATCGTGCTGACCATCACGGCTGGAGTGCTCGCCTTCGGCGTGCTGGCCCTGCTCGTCGCCGGCTACGTCTTCCGAATTTTCTAATGCCACCCATTTCACATTCACTAACTCAGGGATTCATTCGATGACCGCTTCTGCCCATGCTCTCGAGCTCCTCAAGGTGGCCGCCGCCGCCGCAGACTCGAAAGCGGGGGAGGACCTCGTCGCGATCGATGTGTCCAACCCCCTTCCTCTCACCGACATCTTCCTGATCGTCACGGGGCGCTCCGAGCGCAACGTCGTGGCTATCGCCGGTGAGATCGAAGACAAGATGACCGAGGCCGGGTTCAAGCCCCTGCGCCGCGAAGGACGCGCCGAGGGCCGCTGGGTCCTGGTCGACTTCGGCGACCTCGTCGTGCACATCTTCCACGAGGAAGAACGCGTCTACTACTCCCTCGAACGCCTCTGGAAAGACTGCCCGGTCATCCCCATCGAACTCCCCGCCCCCCGGGTCGCCGAGTAACAGTGGTCAACGGCACTCAAAACGTGTCGTAGACTAGACAAGTTGTTTCGGAGAGATCCGAAACACTATCTGGGTCCGTGGCGCAGCTGGTAGCGCACCTGCATGGCATGCAGGGGGTCAGGGGTTCGAATCCCCTCGGATCCACCAAGTAGCACAGTTACGACAGAAAAGGCCCCGACTTCGGTCGGGGCCTTTCTTTGTTGCCCGGTGCTCTGCCGCAGATTCTTTCGGGTTGCGCCTTCGGGTTATTCTTCTACCCTCCGGAATCCGTGCAGCCCTAGCGCCCGTCCGCGCCCGGGGCGACCATGGCCGTATCGAGGAGGTGCGACGATGGTCGTTTTCACAGATCGAGCGGATGCCGGGCGCCAGCTGGCCGAGCAACTCGAGTACCTGCGCGGGCAGGACGTGGTGGTGCTGGGGCTTCCCCGTGGCGGGGTGCCCGTGGCCGCCGAGGTGGCCGAAACCTTGGACGCTCCGCTGGACGTGATCGTCGTGCGGAAACTCGGTGTGCCCTACCAGCCGGAACTGGCCATGGGCGCGATCGGCGAGCACGACGTGCGGGTGCTCAACACGCCGGTGCTCAATCTGACCCGGGTCACGGACGAGGAACTGGCCGACGTCGAGGCCGTGGAGCGCGCCCAGCTGCACGATCGCGTGGCCCGGTTCCGCAAGGGCCGGCAGCGCGTCGACCTGACCGGCCGGATCGCCCTCATCGTCGACGACGGCATCGCCACCGGGTCCACGGCCCGGGTCGCCTGCCTGGTCGCCCGGCAGCTCGGAGCGAAAAAGGTCATCCTCGCCGTACCGGTCGGTCCCGCCGACACGATTCATCACTTTCCGGGAGCCGACGAGGTCGTCTGTCTCTACGTGCCGGCGCAGCTGATCGCGGTCGGCAACCACTACTACGATTTCAGTCCGACCAGCGATTCCGAAGTGACCGTGCTGCTGGACGCAGCCGCAGAACGGATGCGCCGGATCACCACCGACACCGGCGACCCCGACCGGGAAGTCGAGATCCCCGCCGACGGTGTGCATCTGGGCGGTCACCTGCGCCTTCCGGCCGGAGCCACCGGGGTGGTGCTGTTCGCCCACGGCAGCGGCAGCAGCCGCTACAGCCCCCGCAACCGGTTCGTCGCCGAGGTGCTGAACCGGGCCGGCCTGGGCACGCTCCTGCTCGACCTGCTCACCCCGGAGGAGGAGCCCGACCGGGCCAAGGTCTTCGACATCGGGCTGCTCGCGAACCGGCTGGCCGCGGCCACCCGGTGGCTGGGCACCCAGCCGGACACCCGCACCCTCCGGGTCGGCTACTTCGGCGCCAGCACCGGGGCCGGAGCCGCTCTGTGGGCCGCGGCCGATGCCGCGCTCGGCACAGGCACAGGCACAGGCACGAGCACGGGCACCCAGGTCAGCGCCGTGGTGTCGCGGGGAGGACGCCCGGACCTCGCGGGGCCGCGGCTGGCCGGAGTCCGGGCCCCCACCCTGCTGATCGTCGGCGGGGCGGACACGCTTGTTCTGGAACTCAACCGCCAGGCCCGGGCCCTGCTGCGCTGCCCCAGCGAGCTGGCCGTCGTCCCCGGGGCCACGCACCTCTTCGAGGAGCGGGGCACCCTCGGCGAGGCCGCCGCCCTGGCCCGAGACTGGTTCCTGGAGTACTTGGCCCCGGCCGGTTCCGAAACGGAGCAGTCCCCGGAAGCCCGCGCCACGGGGTCGACGGAATGAGCCGGAAAACCGGGACGCCGCGTTGGGCCGGCTAGTGTCCGCCGCCGAGGTTTCCGGCCAGGCGGGCGCGGATATCGGTGCTGGCTTCGTTCATGCCCACGATGACGGCGCGTTTGCCGTGGCGCTCGTACTTGTTCGTGATGGCGTCGAGCGCGGCGACGGTGGAGGCGTCCCAGATGTGGGAGGCGGACATGTCGAGGACCACGCGGTCCGGGTCGTCCGCGTACTCGAACTGGGTGGTGAGGTCGTTGCTTGAGGCGAAGAAGAGTGCCCCGGTTACGGTGTAGTACGCGGTCGGCACGGGCTCATCGGTCGAGACGGTCCGTTCCACATCCACGAGGTGGGCGACCCGGCGGGCGAAGGCGACCATGGCCATGAGCACACCCACGACCACGCCGATGGCGAGGTTGTGGGTGAGCACGACGACCGCCACTGTGGCAAGACCATCGACACCCTGGAAGGCGCCAGCGAGGGTGCCGACACTGTCGCCGTGCGATCAGACCTGGATTCCTTCATCAGGCAAGCCGAAGAGCGGCGCCAAAAGCTGCAGGATCAGCTCGCGATGGCCGACGAATTCCTTGAGCTCCTGCGCCAGCAGTGAGACGGCGTTCCGACGCTCACCGCGCCCAGGCGCCGGTGTCGAGGGTTCGGGCGATGGCGTGAATGGCCTCGGGGATGACGCGGTAGTGCACGCTCATCCCGTGACGCTCCTTGGTCAGGATCCCGCTGGTCTGCAGCTTCTTGAGGTGATGACTGACCGTGGGCTCCGACAGTTTCACGACCGGGGCCAGGTCGCAGGTGCAGGCCTCTTGATTCGGCTGGGCCAGGAGGTATGCCAGCAACTGGAGGCGCACTGGGTCGGCCAGGGCCTTCAGGCGCACGGCGAGGGCGATCGCATCGTCAATTTCGAGGGTGGCGCTGTTCCCCAGCGGACCGCAGCAGATCGGCGAGACGTCATCGAGGAGCGGAAGCGTTTTGGGCATGGGAACAGTCTGTCACCTTCTTGACACATATCAAAGAGGTGGACATACTTGTAATTAGATGAACGTCGAAGAATTCGGCGTTCCCGGTCAAGGAGCAGTTGTGAGCATCGCGGAACGGATACCGACCACCACCCGTGGGCGGGTCGCCATCCTGATTGCAGGGGTGGGCCTCTGGGCTCTGGCCTACTGGGTCAACGAATGGTTCTGGGACGTCGTTCTCTACGACGCATTCGGCCTCGACCCGAAGAGTCGGGTCACCGAGACCATCCACTTCTTCATCTACGACTCGCTCAAGATCCTGCTGCTCCTGGCCATCATCATCTTCGCCTCGACCGTGCTCCGCTCCTTCATGAGCGTCGAGCGCACCCGGGCCTTCCTCGGCGGCAAACGCGAGGGAGTCGGCAACATCCTCGCCGCCGGCCTCGGCGTGATCACCCCGTTCTGCTCCTGCAGCGCCGTGCCCGCATTCATCGGCTTCGTCGCCGCCGGCGTGCCGATCGGCGTCACGATGAGCTTCCTGATCGCCAGCCCCCTGGTCAACGAGATCGCCATCGGCCTGCTGTTGACACTGTTCGGCTGGGAGATCACCGCCCTCTACATGGTATCGGGCCTCCTGATCGCGATCGTGTCCGGCTGGATCCTGGGCCGCCTGCACGTCGAGAAGTGGGTGGAACCCTTCGTCTTCGACGTCAAACTCGGAGGCCAGGTCATCGACCCCTCGCTCGGCCTCACCTTCGGGCAGCGGATGCAGATGGGCGTCGAAGAGGTCAAAACCATCATCCAGAAGATCTGGATCTACCTGCTCGTCGGCATCGGCCTCGGCGCCCTCATCCACGGCTGGGCCCCGGCCGATTTCTTCACCACCTACGCCGGCGCCGACAACCCCTTCGGCGTGCTGATCGCGGTCTTCATCGGCATCCCGCTCTATTCCAACGCCGCCGGCATCATGCCGCTGGTCGCCGCCCTCTACGACAAGGGCCTCCCGATGGGAACCCTGCTCGCGTTCATGATGGCCGTCGTCGCCCTCTCACTGCCGGAGATGATCCTGCTCCGCCGGGTGCTGAAGCCGCAGCTGCTCGCCATCTTCATCACGACCACCGGCCTCGGCATCATCGCCGTCGGCTACCTCTTCAACGCCATCCTGGCCTAACCATCACCTCTGAAAGGAACCATCCCATGATCATCAAGATCCTCGGTCCCGGCTGTGCCAATTGCGTCAACCTCACCAAGGCCGCCACCGTCGCCGTCGCGGAGCTCGGCCTGGACGCCACCATCGAAAAGGTCGAAGACTATGCCGCGATCGTCGGCTACGGCGTGATGAGCACCCCCGCGCTCGTCATTGACGAGAAGGTCGTCGTGTCCGGCCGGGTGCCGAACCTCGCCGAGGTGCGCACCCTCCTCACCGCCGCAAGCCAATAACCCCACCGAGGCGGGATGCTCAGCGCGCCCCGCCTCGATGCCGCCGCTCCAAAAAAAGGGAATCGTCAGACCATGAACATCAAGATCCTCGGCGCGGGGTGCACCAAATGCGTGAGTCTTTACCGTGTCACCACCCAGATTGTGCAGGAACTCGGCCTGGACGCCACCGTCGAGAAGATCGACGACTATGCCGTCATCCTCGGCTACGGCGTGATGAGCAGCCCCGGCCTCGTCATTGACGAGAGGGTCGTCTCGGTGGGCCGAGTTCCGACACCCGCTGAGCTCCGGAAACTATTGGACGCTCAGGCCTCGCGGTGACGACCGCCGTTCACGCCTGCTCTCCGACGGTACCGGCCGCTTGGGCCTCCTCGGCAGGTCCGGCACCCTCACCCGGCCAGGGGCAGTTACGTTGCGGCGCTGTAACCGGCCAGGCCGGAGCCGATGACAGTGACGTTCTCGATGCTCATGGTTACCGGTCCCGGGGTGTGAGGGTGTCCAGCAATCGTTCGACCCGGTCCGTGATCTCGTCCCGAATCACACGGACTTTCTCGAGCGAGCGGCCGGCCGGGTCCGTCAATGCCCAGTCCTGGTAGGTCTTCCCTGGATAGACCGGGCAGGCGTCACCGCACCCCATGGTGATGACGACATCCGCGGCCTGCACGACATCGTCGGTGAGGGGCTTCGGGAAGGCCTCGGTGAAGTCGAGCCCGATCTCGGCCATCGCCGCGGCGACCGTGGGATTCACCTCACGCGACGGGGCAGAACCGGCTGAGCGAACGTGCACGGCCCCGCCGGAGAGGGCGTTCGTGAACACGGCCGCCATCTGCGACCGGCCGGCGTTCTGCTCGCAGACGAACAACACCTCGGGCACAGAGCGCGCGATCGCACCCTTGGCCTGAGCCAGTGCGGTCACCCGGTCCGTGGCGAACCGGATCGTGTTGGTGGCCAGGTGCGCCTTCACCGTCGACGTGCGCAGCAGGGCCGTGAAGGACTCGAGCACATAGCGTTCGACCGTCTCGGCACTGAAGACGCCCGCGAACCTCACGGTCAGGTCGCGGGCAAGGCGCTTCAGATACTCCTCGGGGTAGGTCAGGCCCGGCAGTGACCGGCGAGCGCCGGTGTCGCTCATCGTGCGCTGGCCTTAGGCCGTGGCGGGGAGGATCTCGGCGAGCAGGGCCTGGATGCGGGCCTTGATCTCGTCGCGGATCGGGCGCACGGATTCGATGCCCTGGCCGGCCGGGTCGGCGAGTTCCCAGTCCTCGTAGCGCTTGCCGGGGAAGATCGGGCAGGTGTCGCCGCAGCCCATGGTGATCACGACATCCGATTCCTTGACGGCCTCGGTGGTGAGGATCTTCGGCACGTTGTGGGCGATGTCGATGCCCTCCTCGGCCATGGCCTCGATCGCGACTGGGTTGATCTGGTCCTTGGGCGCCGAGCCGGCGGAGAGCACCTCGACGCGGCCCGCGGAGAGAGCCGTCATGTAGCCGGCGGCCATCTGGGAGCGGCCCGCGTTGTGCACGCAGACGAAGAGAACGGTGGGCTTGTCACTCATGAGTGGTCATTCCTTCTTGATTTCTTGAGGGCGGCGCGGATCGGGGGGCCACCTCTGCGACGACAAAATCGATGCGTGTCGAGGTGAAGTCTCGACAATACATCGATGGATGTCAATTTATAGAGATGATGTTCACATGTCGTTCACCCACCGCCACCGCAGTGCACCTCGCGGGGCGCCACGCCACAACCGGACTACCGTTCGACGTCTACCCATTCGTGGCCGAGGGCCTCCAGCTCCGCGCTGCCGGCCGTTGCACCGGCCACGATCGCGGCGAGCCGCGCGGCGTCGTCACCGGCGATGTGCAGTACCGCGTCACGCCCATAGTCCGTCCCCAGGATGAGCACTCCGCGCTGGCGCAACTCGGCCTCGATGCGACCGGCATCCGCGTGGGAAAGTGCAAGCCTGAACAGTTCGCGGCGCTCGCGCCCCACCACCAGCCCGCCGGACTGGGCCTCGTCGATCGTGGTCAGAACGGCCTCCGAGTAGGCGCGCACGAGGCCGCCGGGACCGAGAAGTACGCCACCGAAGTAGCGGGTGACGACGGCCACGCAATCGACGAATCCGCGCCCGGACAGTGCCTCGAGCATGGGCCGACCCGCCGTTCCTGACGGTTCGCCATCGTCATTCGAACGCCGCACCTGGTCTGGTGCGCCGCTCGGCCCGAGCACGAATGCCGAGCAGTGGTGGCGAGCACTCCAATGCTCCTTACGCGCGTCGTCGATGGCGCCACGCGTGGAATCCTCTGTCTCGGTGCGAACGAGGCGGCAGAGAAATTTGGATCGCTTCACTTCGATCTCGGTGTCAACGCGGCTGCCGACGCCGCCGTGCAAAGTGAGATCGGGCATACGCCCAGTCTTTCAGTCCGACTCATCACCGGCGCGCTGGTGAGGACTGCGTGCGAGACTCACATTCACCAGTTCGATCCCGCGGGGTTGCATGGATTCATCGGTCATCTCAACGATGATGCCGGGATCGAGCGCCGGCGGGGTGCCGCCGTCAAACTTGTAGTGCAGGTCACAGCTCGGGTGAATCCACACCGAACTGCGGCCATTTCCGACCTGTGCCGACTCTCGCCAGGAGAGTAGGAAACTCTCACCGCGACGCAGCTTCGTCGTGATGACGGCCTTCAGATGAGCCAGCACGTGATCATCGATTCGAATCGGGGTTCGCCCGGATCCGTAGAACAAGGTGCGCATGGATGCTCCCGCCTGAGCGCGACCGCCGCCGCGCCCGTGTGCCCCACACACTAACCCGTTCGGGGTTTCGCAGTCTGCCGGATCCGACCAGGCAGCTTCCGGTTCGAGGCTGATTCGGCTGGCCGGTCGTGCGCCTAGAGATATTAGGCAATTATATTGGTATCGTAGGATTAACCGGAAAGGGGCCACCATGGCACGAAGAGGACTGACCACGCAACGCGTGACCGTCGCAGCGGCTGATCTGGCCGACGAGATCGGTTTCGAAGGCGTGACGGTCTCGGCTGTGGCGCGCCTTTTCGGAGTCAGGGATGCGAGCCTCTACTCCCACATCAAGAACGTGCAGGATCTCCGGACACGGGTGGCCGTGTTGGCTCTGGCCGAACTCGCCGACCACGTAGCCGCCGCTTTGGCCGGCCGTGCGGGCAAGGACGCGCTGGTCGCATTTGCCGACGCCTACAGGGCTTACGCCAAAGAATATCCCGGGCGTTACGCCGCGACTCGGCTGGAGCTCGATCCTGAGGTGGCTGCCGCCAGTGCGGCGGGTCGGCACGCGGCGATGACCCGGGCCATCCTTCGGGGCTATGCACTCGAGGAACCGGACCAGACCGATGCGGTGCGGCTGCTCCACAGTGTGTTTCACGGCTACGTGAGCCTGGAACGTTCCGGAGGCTTTCAGAACACGCAACGAGCAGCGGATGCTTCGTGGTCCCGGGCCTTGGATGCCCTCGACGTTGTCTTGAACAATTGGCCGCCGGCCTGACGGCACCACACTGCCCATCACTGCCCATTCCCCGCATTCAACAGTTCTGCTACAGAGACAGAAGGCATCGCCACCTCATGCTCCCGCTCACCGCCCCAGACATCCGGTCATCCTTCATCAACGCTTCGCTCCGGGAGCGAAAGGCTCTCACCCTTCCCCGTGACTTCGAAACCCTGTCCTGGGACAACCTCGACTACCTCGGCTGGCGGGATCCAAAGGTCCCTGGGATCGGTTACGTCATCGTCGACCTCGTGGAGGGCCCGGTCGGGATTCTATTGCGTCAGGCCGACGGGAAGACCAGAACGCGGCCCCAGTGCTCATGGTGCGAAGACGTGCATCTTCCGAACGACGTGGTGTTCTTCAGTATCAAGCGTGCCGGCCAGGCGGGTCGCAACGGCGACACGGTCGGCACCCTGGCATGCGCCGGCTTCGAATGCTCGGGAAACGTCCGCAAGCTCCCCCCGGTCGCCTACATCGGCTTCGACGTGCAGGCAGCGCGCCAGCGACGCATCGAAGCGCTCAGGGCCCGCGTTCAGAATTTCGCTCGGAGCGTCCGCGACGGAAAGTAGGGGCGCCCGCACGACGGTTGGACCCTGCGGAGCGCAGACGGAAGCCGCACGGCGCACTCAGACAACACCATCGCCATCGTCATCACCGGGCCGATCATCCTCCAGCGGCCGCGCCGATATTCCTGCGGACGCTCAGCTGCCGGCGGGAGGGCCCGCAGGACTGGTCGGCGGGATTGCGCTTTCCGATAGCGAGAGCGCTCGCTCCCAAGCCGTTTGGTTTCGATTGACGTACTCGGCCGCTCCACGCCAGAATTCACCGTGCCCGTTCACGTACATATCGGCCCAGGGCTGAAGACCGGTCTCATAGGAGGTGCACAGGAGTTCGAACATTGCCGCGGTCCGTTTCGCCATTGCCGCCGGAAGCGCCTCGCGGAGCAAAGCGTCGGCCTCATACCCATCGATGAACGCCCGGAGCCTCGACGCGGCGGACTCGACGGGTTCACCGTTAACCAGCAGGGCGAACGCCTGGGCGGCGTAGGCCAGGTCCCACAGCCGGGTGCTCGGCCCCGCACCATCCCAATCGATGAATACCCAGCGCTCGCCAATGACGAGGTTCCACGGCGCAAGATCGTTGTGGCACATCAGGTTCGGCTTGTCCGCTGGCAGCAGCATCTTCCAACCCTCAGGGTCGGGGACCGGAATAGATTCGCTCACATCGTGGATGCGGCGGATCATCCGACCGACCCGGCGCAGGTCCTCGGCATGAAGCGGCATCTGACTCAGCGCGATCGCGCCTTCCACATACTCGACCGTCTGACGACCGGTCTCATCGCGGCCGAGCGGGTGCGGAGCGTCCACTCCGTGCGAACGGAGCGCCGCAAGGTAACTCTGCACGACCAAGCTGTTGTCGATCCAGGGCTTTCGCACCGTGCCGCCCACTCGCACAACACGGCCGGACGCGTTGCCCCCGGTCAGTTCTTGCTCTGCCTCACCCATACCAGCAGGCTAGTGGCCGCACGGGTCTCGGTGGAGCTTCGCAGTGACGCGTGAGAGGGCAAAGACCACCGTTGAATGCCCTCATTCTTCCCTTCGGGGTGATCTCGCGGGTCCAGGACCGTCAACCTGCCGCCGTCTTTCCCTGTGTGTGTCGGCCCGTCCGCGGATGCCGCCAGGACCTGACGGATACTGGAACGGTGCAGATTCCTCCGACCCCCGAGTCCCGCCCCCTGCGGTGTCCCTGCCTGAGCGGCAACCCTTATGCCGAGTGCTGTGGACGGTTCCACCGCAGGGAGGCCGCCGCACCCACCGCCGAGGCGCTGATGCGTTCCCGCTATGCGGCGTTCGCGGTCGGCGACGCGGCGTACCTGTTGGCGACGTGGCATCCGCGCACCCAGCCGGAGACGTTCGCACTGGACGACGAGCTGCGGTGGACCCGCCTCGAGATCGAACGGACCGTGGCGGGCGGCCCGTTCGACACCGAGGGGGTGGTGGAGTTCACGGCGTACTGCCGGGACCGGGGCACGCCGTCGACGCAGCACGAGGTGAGCCGGTTCGTGAAGATCGATCGCCGCTGGGTCTACCTGGACGCGGTCTGAGCCGGCCTCGTCTAGGCGAACGGCAGGAACAGGGCCGCGAGCAGGGCGATGTAGACGATGACGAACACCCCGGGGGTGCCGAAGCGCACAATGTCGATCCAGGCCTCGGACGCCACGATCCGCTTGCCGAGTGTGCTGAGCACCGGCACGGCGCGCAGATCCTCGATGATCGCCAGCCCCTCGTTCGCGGCGGCGATCTGGGCGAGGGCGCCGAGCACACCGGAGGCCAGCAGGATGCCGGCGGCGGCGATGCGCACGCTAACCGCCGCGGTGTCGAGGCCGAGGGAGAGGAGCGCCACGAGGGAGGTCAGCAGGAAGGTCGGTGCGAACTGGGACACGATGATGTGCCAGCGGGCCTTGGTCCACAGGGTGATGAGGTCGAGTTCGGTCATGTCGGAGGCTCCTGCCTTGGTGGCGACCGATTCGCGGCCGCCGGTTTCATTCTGCCCGACCGTCCGCCCGGCCTCACGTCTGCACCGGAATATCCTGACGGCAGCCACGGTTCTCCCTATCTATACATTTGCATAGACTTTGTACCATGATCAAGGAGCGCAACCACATGACGCAGAAGTTCGAACTCGGCCTGGACACCTTCGGAGACGTCACGTTCGACGCCTCGGGAACGCGCCTCTCCCAGGCTCAGGTGCTGCGCAACGTGGTCGCCGAAGCGGTGCTGGCCGACCAGGTGGGCCTGGACTTCTTCGGAATCGGTGAACACCACCGGGAAGACTTCGCGGTGTCCGCCCCCGAGGTGGTCCTGGCCGCGATCGCCGGGCAGACCACCGGCATCCGTCTCGGCTCGGCCGTCACGGTGCTCAGCTCAGACGACCCGGTGCGCGTCTTCCAGCGGTTCTCGACCCTCGACGCCGTCTCCGGCGGCCGTGCTGAGGTGATCCTCGGCCGGGGATCCTTCACCGAATCGTTCCCCCTCTTCGGGTTGGAGCTCTCCGACTACGAGAAACTGTTCGAGGAGAAGCTCAACCTGTTCACCGAGCTGCTCAAGGAGGCGCCCGTCACCTGGGCCGGGGAGACCCGCGGCGGCCTGACCGATCAGCGCGTGTTCCCGCCCACCGAGTCAGGGGCCCTCACCACCTGGATCGGGGTGGGTGGAAGCCCGCAGTCCGTCGTGCGCGCCGCCCACTACGGCCTGCCGCTGATGCTCGCCATCATCGGCGGTTCCCCGCTGGCCTTCGCCCCGCTGGTCGAGCTCTACCACCGGGCGCTGGCCCAGTTCGGGAAGCCGACGAAGCCGATCGGCGAACACTCCCCGGGGTACATCGCCGGCACGGATGCCCAGGCCCGGGAGGAGATGTGGCCGCACTACGCCGCCATGCAGGACCAGATCGGGCGTGAACGCGGCTGGGGTCCCGTGACCCGGGAACGTTTCGAGCACGACGCCAGCCCGGACGGCGCCCTTTTCGTCGGATCGCCGGAGACCGTGGCCCGCAAGATCGCCGCCGCCGCGCAGGGACTGGGGCTCTCCCGCTTCGACCTGAAGTACAGCCTCGGCACCCTGGCGCACGAGAAACTGATGACCAGCATCGAGCTCTACGGCACCGAGGTTGCGCCGCTCGTGCGTGAGCTGCTGGCCGACTGACGTCCCGGCCCCGGCGGGGCCGCGCTCGTCGCCACCGGGACCGGCTCCAGCACGAGGTCCGCGAGCGGGCGTTCCTCGACCGAGCGGAGGCTCGTGACGGTGGCGTAGCCCAGGCGGAGCAGGTCGGCGTCGCTCCCGGACTCCGCGTGGGCCGCGTTATCGGCCACGGCCAGGCGGATCTGATGCCGGTCCTGCTGCGTCATCGTGGTTTGCACGATGCCGAAGCGGGCCAGTTTGGCCGTACGGACCTCCGGCGGCTCGTCGCCCACGATTATGGGCACGTTCAGGTTCAATACGGTGCCGGTGGGCTGGTCGAGCAGGAATGGGATCAGCCGGGCGGCCAGGCGTGACGCGACGCCCCAGCGCGGGGTCGTCGTGTCCGGGGCAACGTCCAGGGACACGGCCAGGCCGCGACCGCCGTTGACGCCCGCGGTGAGCGCGGCCCCCACCGTGCCGGAGTGCAGGATGGCCCGGCCCACGTTGGCGCCCGGATTCACCCCCGAGAGAACCAGCTCGGGCGCCTGGCCGAATGCGCCGTGGCTGGCGATCAGGCTGATCAGGGCGGGGGCGGCGTGTACGGCGTAGCAGGGCACCCCGTCGAGACCCTCCAGGTGCCGACGGTCGACGACGATGCGGCCCTCGGTTCCCGTGGAAGTGATGGAGGCCCCGCTGCCGCTGGATTCCGCCGCCGGAGCGGCGACCACCACGTCCAGGCCGGCGTCGAGGGCCGCCAGGGCGAGCCGGAGCAGGCCGGGGGAGTTGATGCCGTCGTCGTTGGTGATGAGGGTCGTGAATGCCGGGATCATTCGTTCTGCACCGTCTGTGCGAGTTCGTCCGGGGTGAGCCTCTTCGCGAACGCGGGGACCCACTCCACCGGGTAGACGCGCACATGGTCCCGCAGCAGCCGCACGGTCTCAGCCTTGCCGGTGCCCAGGCCGTGCCGGGTCACGTTCAGGGCGCCGGCGGCCGCACCGACCGATACGGCCTCCTCGATGGTGCCGCCCGCCGCCAGGGTGGCCGCCACACCGGCCGTGAGGGAGTCACCCGCGCCGTGCGGATCGGCGATCTGCATCGTGGGCACGCAGACCTCGCTGAGCGTGTCGTCGGCCAGCAGAAGCAGGGGCTTCTTCGCCCGGCTGATGATGACCGTGTCCGCTCCCTCGTCCCGCAGGCTGTACGCGGCGGCGAAGAGCTGCTCCTCGTCGGGCGCGCTGATGCGGCCGTCGGCCAGCAGCTCGTCGTCGCTGACCTTGACGACACTGACCTTGCCGCCGAGGGCCGCGGTGAGGCGCTCCCCGGCGAGGTCGGCGATCACGAACCGGCCGGTGGAGCGCAGGTCGGCGGCCAGGCGCCGGTAGACATCCGCCGGCACGACGTCTTCTCCGGCCGGCCCGCTGAGAACGGTGGCGTCCGCGCCCAGCCCGGCCCGCAGGGTGAGGTCGTAGAGCTCGTCGAGGTCATGGCGGGAGAGCGGCTCACCCTGGGTCGCAGCGACCTGGCTGCGCTCGCCGCCACGCCGGTCGTGCACATAGGCGGCACCCCGGCCGGCCCGGCGCACGGCGAGCACCCGGATGCCCTCATCGGCGACGAGGTGACCGAGCACCTGGCCGGTCTCACCCGTCAGCACGCAGCACATCGTGACCGACGCGCCGAGGGCCTGCAGCATCCGTGCCTGCCAGACGCCCTGCCCACCGGCGTGCAGATGGATGTCGGCGTGGTCGGCCCGGCCCTCGACGGTGACGGTCAGGACCGGGGACGGCGCGAAGATGACGACCTCGTTCACACGGGCATACTACCCAGACGGGGCCACAGGAACACTGCTGTAGCGTACTGATGGGCCCGAGGCACGCTTTGAACCGCAGGTCCACTCGAAACTTGAGGAGCCCCTTTGGAAACCTGGCCCGGTACCGCTTACCCGCTTGGCGCAACCTACGACGGAAGCGGCACGAACTTCGCCCTGTACAGTGAGGCCGCCCACCGGGTGGAACTCTGCCTGTTCGACGACGACGGAATCGAGACCCGGGTCGAGGTGATCGAATCGGATGCCTTCATCTGGCACTGCTACCTGCCGCTGATCCAGCCGGGGCAGCGCTACGGCTACCGCGTGCACGGTGAGTACAACCCGGCCGAGGGCAAGCGCTCCAACGCGAACAAGCTGCTGCTCGACCCGTACGCCAAGGCCACCTGCGGCAGCATCGACTGGGACCAGTCGCTGTTCTCCTACAACTTCGGCGACCCCGATTCCCGCAACGACGAGGACTCCGCCCCGCACATGATGCTCGGCGTGGTCGTCAACCCGTTCTTCGACTGGGTCGGCGACCGACCGTTGCGCACGCCCTACCGTGACTCCCTCATCTACGAAGCCCACGTCAAGGGGCTGACGAAGCTGCAGGAGCTCGTGCCGGAGTCGCAGCGGGGAACGTACGCGGGCGTCGCGCATCCGTCGGTCATCGACCACCTGCAGAAGCTCGGCGTGACCGCGATCGAACTGATGCCCGTGCACCAGTTCGTCAACGACGGCACCCTCGAGGAAAAGGGCCTGAACAACTACTGGGGCTACAACACCATCGGCTTCTTCGCACCCCACAACGCGTACTCGTCGACCGGGGACCTCGGAAACCAGGTGCAGGAATTCAAGGGGATGGTGCGGAGCCTGCACGACGCGGGCATCGAGGTCATCCTCGACGTCGTCTACAACCACACCGCGGAGGGCAACCACCTCGGCCCGACGATCTCCTTCAAGGGCATCGACAACGAGGCGTACTACCGCCTGATGGACGATGACAAGCGCTACTACATGGACTACACGGGCACGGGCAACACCCTGAACGTGCGCCACCCGCACTCGCTGCAGCTCATCATGGACTCGCTGCGCTACTGGGTGATCGAGATGCACGTCGACGGTTTCCGGTTCGACCTGGCGTCGGCGCTGGCCCGCGACCTCTACGACGTGGACAAGCTCTCCACCTTCTTCGAACTCGTGCAGCAGGACCCGATCGTGTCCCAGGTCAAGCTCATCGCCGAGCCGTGGGACGTCGGCCCCGGCGGCTACCAGGTCGGCAACTTCCCGGCCCAGTGGACGGAATGGAACGGCAAATACCGCGACACCGTGCGCGACTTCTGGCGCGGCGAACCGTCGACGCTGGGCGAGTTCGCCTCGCGCATCACCGGATCCGCCGACCTGTACGAACACTCCGGACGCCGCCCGGTGGCGTCGATCAACTTCGTCACCGCGCACGACGGGTTCACCCTCTCCGACCTGGTCTCCTACAACGAGAAGCGCAACGACGCCAACGGGGAGAACAACCAGGACGGCGAGTCCCACAACCGGTCCTGGAACCTCGGCGAGGAAGGGCCCACCTCCGACCCGGAGATCCTCGTCCTGCGCGCCCGCCAGCAGCGCAACTTCCTCGCCACCATGCTGCTCTCGCAGGGCGTGCCGATGATCCTGCACGGCGACGAACTCGGCCGCACCCAGAACGGCAACAACAACACCTACGCGCAGGACAACGAGCTGAGCTGGCTGCACTGGGACGAGGCGGACCACCCGCTGATCGAGTTCACGGCCGCCGTGTCCCGGCTGCGCCGCGAGCACCCCACCTTCCGCCGCAGCCGCTTCTTCGACGGGCACCCCGGCAAGCGCAACCCGGCCGACGCCCTCAGTGACATCGTCTGGCTGACCAGCGACGGCACCGAGATGCAGTCCTACGACTGGGACGAGAACCGCACCCGCACGGTCGCGATGTTCCTCAACGGGGACGGCATCCGGGAACGCGACTCCCGCGGCCAGACCGTGACCGACGTGAACTTCCTGCTCTGCTTCAACGCGGAAGGCGAAGACGTCGAGTTCACCCTGCCTCCGGTCGAATACGCCCCGGAGTGGGAGGTCGTCGTCGACACCGGCGGCGAGGGTGCCGACTCCATCCCGCGCCCGGCCGGCGCCAAGCACACGGTCACCTCCCGGTCGATCGTGGTCCTCCGCGCCTACCACGCGCCGGAGACCCCGCCGGATCACTCCGTGGCCGCCTCGCTGGCCGCCGGCCACACCGGCGCCATCACCGTGGTCGACGCCGAGTTCCTGGCCAACCAGTGAGGATCCCGCTCTCCACCTACCGGCTCCAGATCACGGCGGCGTTCGACCTGGACGCCGCGGCATCCGTGCTCGACTACGTGACCGAGCTCGGCGCCGACTGGATCTACCTGTCCCCGCTGCTCGCGGCCGAGGACGGCTCTGACCACGGCTACGACGTGATCGACCATTCCGGGATCGACCCGGTGCGCGGGGGCGCGGAGGCGCTGGCCCGCCTAACGGCCGCGGCGACGGATGCCGGCCGCGGCATCCTCGTGGACATCGTGCCCAACCACATGGGCGTCGCGACCCCGGCCGGCAACGCCTGGTGGTGGGACCTGCTCCGGCTCGGCGGCTCGTCCCGCTATGCGGAAGCCTTCGACGTGGACTGGGCCGCGGGCGGCGACCGCATCCTGCTGCCCGTGCTCGGCGACGGCGCGGACGAACTCGACCGGCTGAGCGTGGTCGGCGACGAACTGCACTACTACGACAACCGGTTCCCCCTGGCACCCGGCACGGCCGACGACGGAGCGGATGCCCGCACCGTGCACGGGCGGCAGAGCTACCAACTCGTCGGCTGGCGCCGTGCGGACGCGGAGCTGAACTACCGGCGGTTCTTCACGGTCAGCACCCTGGCCGGGCTCAAGGTTGAGACCCCCTGGGTCTTCGACGAATCGCACCGGGAGATTCTCCGCTGGGTGCAGGACGGTCTCGTTCAGGGGCTGCGGGTCGACCACCCGGACGGCCTCGCCGACCCGGGCGGCTACCTGGACCGGCTGCGGGATGCGACCGGCGGGGCCTATGTCCTGGTCGAGAAGATCCTCGAGGGCGGCGAGCAGCTGCCCGCGAACTGGGCCACGAGCGGCACCACCGGCTACGACGCCCTCGCCGACTTCGACCGGCTCCTCGTCGACCCGGCCGGCCAGGGGGCGCTGGACGCCCTCGAGGCCCGGCTGCAGGCCGAGACCGGGGGCCAGGCGGACTGGCCGGAGCTGGTGCACACGCAGAAACGCGCCATCGCCGACGGCAGCCTCCGCGCCGAGGTCGAGCGTATCGTCCGGCTCCTGCCCGCGATCAAGAACGCCGACGACGCGGTGGCCGAGCTGTTCGCCTGCTTCCCGGTCTACCGCTCCTACCTTCCGGTCGGTGCCGAGAAGCTGCACGCGGCCGCGGCTACCGCGGCAGACCGACGGCCCGACCTCGCGCCCGTGATCGACGCGTTGCTGCCCATGCTGGCCGACCCGGGGCATCCGGCGGCCGTGCGGTTCCAGCAGACGTCCGGCATGGTGATGGCCAAGGGGGTCGAAGACACCTCCTACTACCGCTACAGCCGGCTGACCTCCCTCAACGAGGTCGGGGCCGACCCGGGGGAGTTCGCCGTCGACGCGGCCGAGTTCCACCGCCGGCAGCAGGTGCGCCAGGCCACCTTCCCCGCCTCGATGACCACCCTCTCCACCCACGACACCAAGCGCGGCGAGGACGTGCGGGCCCGCATCTCGGTGCTGGCCGAGATCCCCGCCGAGTGGGAAAACGCCCTGCGCGCCCTGCGCGCCGCCGCGCCGCTCGGCGACGCCCCGTTCGAGAACCTGCTCTGGCAGGCCATCGTCGGCGCCTGGCCGGCATCCCCGGACCGGCTCATCGCCTACGCGGAGAAGGCCGCCCGCGAGGCCGGCACCTCGACCACCTGGACGGCGCAGAACGCGGAGTTCGAAACCGCGATGCACCGCCTCGTGGCCGCCACCGTCGACAACCCGGCTGTCCGTACGACCCTGACCGCCTTCGTCGACCGGGTGCGCCAGGCCGGCTGGAGCAACGGCCTCTCCAACAAGCTCGTGCAGCTGACCGCGCCCGGCGTGCCGGACGTCTACCAGGGCAGCGAGCTCTGGGAGGACTCCCTCGTCGACCCCGACAACCGGCGCCCGGTCGACTACGGCGTGCGGCGCGACTACCTGGCCCGCATCGCCGGCGGCTGGCTGCCGCCCGTCGACGAGACCGGCGCCGCGAAACTCCTGGTCACCACGCGCGCCCTGCGGCTGCGGCGGGAAGCGCCGGAACGCTTCTTCCGCCACCTGCCGGTCGAGGCTCTCGGCGCCCGCGCCGAGAACGTGATCGCCTTCGACCGCGGCGACGCGGTCACCATCGCCACCCGACTGCCGCTTGGACTCGCGGCGGCCGGCGGATGGAACGACACCACCGTGGTGCTGGCCGGTCATCCCGTGATCGACCTGCTCACCGGGGCCCGCCACCCCGGGGGCATCACCCCCGTCGCCGCGCTGCTGCAGCGCTACCCGGTCGCCCTGCTCGTTGCGGACGACGGAACCGCACCCGCCACTGCCACCGCCACGGAAGGGGCCGTCGATGCCCGCTGAGTACTTCGAGGTCTGGGCGCCGACCGCCACCACCATGGCCGTCGCGCTGTCCGACGACACCCAGGTGCTGACGCGTCAGGCAGACGGATGGTGGCGCGCGCCCCGCCCGGCGGGCGACGGGCCGGTCGACTACGGCTTCCTGGTCGATGGCGAGGGGCCGTTCCCCGATCCGCGCTCCCGGCACCAGCCGAACGGCGTCCACGGCGCCACCCGCACCTTCGACGCCGCTGAGCACGTCTGGGGCGACCAGCGCTGGACCGGTCGCCAACTGGCCGGCAGCACCATCTACGAAATGCACCTCGGCACCTTCACCCCGGAGGGCACCCTGGCGGCCGCGGCCGAGCGGCTGCCCCACCTGGCCTCCATCGGCGTGGACTTCGTGGAACTGCTGCCGGTCAACGCCTTCAACGGCACCCACAACTGGGGCTACGACGGCGTGCTCTGGTACGCCGTGCACGACGGGTACGGCGGGCCCGCGGCCTACCAGGGCTTCGTGGACGCCTGCCACCAGGCCGGCATCGGCGTCATCCAGGATGTCGTCTACAACCACCTCGGACCCAGCGGCAACTACCTGCCCCAGTACGGCCCTTACCTGAGCCAGGCGGGCGGCACCA
Organism: Cryobacterium sp. TMT2-10; assembly: GCF_004403075.1. NCBI lineage: Bacteria > Bacillati > Actinomycetota > Actinomycetes > Micrococcales > Microbacteriaceae > Cryobacterium > Cryobacterium sp. TMT2-10. Next base: position 50,548 of record NZ_SOGW01000061.1, read on the forward strand.
GCTGGGGGTCCTCGCTCAACCTCGACGGGCCGGACTCCGACCCGGTTCGGCAGTACATCATCGACAACGCCCTGATGTGGCTGGGCGACTACCACGTCGACGGCCTCCGGCTCGACGCCGTGCACGCCCTGCACGACGAGCGCGCCACCCACCTGCTCGAGGAACTCGGCTCCGCGGTCGACGCGCTGAGCGCATCCGTCGGGCGGCCGCTCAGCCTGATCGCCGAGTCCGACCTCAACGACCCCCGGATGATCACCCCGAGGGAAGCCGGCGGCTACGGCCTCACCGCCCAGTGGAGCGACGACTTCCACCACGCGGTGCACGTCTCGCTCACCGGGGAGACGTCCGGCTACTACGCCGACTTCGAGCCGCTCGGGGCCCTCGCCAAGGTGCTCACCCGCGGTTTCTTCCACGACGGCACCTTCTCCAGCTTCCGCGCCCGCACGCACGGCCGCCCGATCGACACGAAGAAGACGCCCGCGTGGCGCCTCGTCGTCGGCAGCCAGAACCACGACCAGATCGGCAACCGGGCCACCGGCGACCGGCTGCCCGCGACCCTGGATGCCGGCCAGCTCGCGATCGCGGCGACGCTGACCCTGCTCGGTCCGTTCACCCCGATGCTCTTCATGGGGGAGGAGTGGGGCGCCGGCACACCGTGGCAATTCTTCACCTCGCATCCGGAACCCGAACTCGGCGAGGCCACCCGCAAGGGCCGAATCGGCGAGTTCGCCCGGATGGGCTGGGACCCGGCCGCCGTCCCCGACCCGCAGGACCCGGCGACGTTCACCCGGTCCAAGCTCGACTGGGACGAGACCGCCCGGCCGGAGCACGCTCGTCTGCTCGCCTTCTACCAGGCCCTGGCGGGCCTGCGCCGCTCCCAGGCGGGGTTCACCGACCCCAGCCTCGACCGGGTCGCGGTGGACTTCGACGAGCACGAGCGGTGGCTGCGGGTCACTCGCGGCGACACCCAGATCCTGCTGAACCTGGCCGCGGTCGCCCGGCGTGTGCCGGCCGAGGCCGGCGCCGTGCTGCTCGAGTTCGCGGCCGAGGGCGAGGCCGTCCGGGGCCGCGACGCGAGCGCCGTGCTCCTGTCTCCGCACGCCGTCGCGATCCTGGCCGCCTCCTAAGCGGTCGCCGGTCCCGGTTCCTGGTTTCCCATTCCCATTCCCGGTCCCGGTCCCGGTCCCCGGTGCCGTTCCCCGGTCCCGTTCCCCGTTCCCCGTTCCCCGTTCCCCGTTCTCGATCTCGCCGAGCCGTGACTTCCGCCCCTCTTTTTCGTCTGCGGAGGATCGCAACTCACGGTTCGGCGGGGTCTGGGCGAGCCGTGACTTCCGCCCCTCTTTCGTGTCCGGAGAGGGGCGATACTCACGGCTCGGCGAGGTTTTGGGCAGCGTGCATCACGGCCTCGCGAGCCGGCGAGTCCCACGAGTAACACCAGCCTCATTCGTAACTATCTGCGAAATACTTTGGTAAATAGTTGAGATAGTCTCGACACCACGTACGCTTTTTGCTAAAATCGGGGCATGGCAGGAGCATCCGCATCGCAGTCACCAGCCGCCCCGGCAGAGGCGGCCGCCCCGGCAGAGGCGGCAGATTCACCTGTGCAGCTGATCCGGCAAGTCGCCTTGGCCCTCGCCACGGTCCTCGACGACATCACGTTATCGCGGCTCACCGACACCGACGCCCTGGCCGTCCTTGGCGCGGTGGAGCAGCTCGGCCGCCGGGTCGACGCGGCACGGGTGGCCACGGCGACGGATGTCGCGGACCGCTCCCGCAGCATCCTCGGCCACGACTCCCTGGCCTGGAAACAGGGGGCCAGCAACGGCATCGACCTGATCACGCGCCTCACCCGGGTCTCCGCCCGCGAAGCGAACCGGCGGGTGCGGCTCGGCGGGAACGTCTCGGATCGCCGGGCCGGCACCAGCATGCTGCCCCCGTACTACCCGACCGTCGCCGCGGGACTGACCGCAGGCGACCTGGGTGTCGACGCGGCCGAGGCCATCGTCACGGCCCTCGACAAGGTCAGCCCGAGCGTCGCCCCGGACGACCTCCTCACCGCGGAACGCGCACTGGTCGCCGCCGCTACCGGCGCCATCACCGAAGAAACAGCGGGGCTGCCCGGGGAGGGGTTCGCGTTCCCCGCGGACCTGATCCGGGGCATGGCCCTGCAGTGGCAGGCCCGGCTCGACCCCGACGGCACCGCCCCGAACGAAGACGTC
>NZ_SOGW01000026.1:0-13718 GCF_004403075.1 Cryobacterium sp. TMT2-10
CGGCACCGGAGCGTCCCGCAGCGGAGCGTCCCGAGTCGGAGCGTCCCGCGTCGGAGCGTGCGGCACCGGATCGTCCGGCGCCGCCGGTGCGTCCGCCGGCCGAGCGGCCGGCGTCGGAGCGGCCCGCGCTGGCCGCGGTTTCGCGGATCGGCGAGGCGCGCAGGCGTCCCTTCGACCCGGCGGGGATGTTCAGGTCGGTGTAGAGGTGCGGTGAGGAGGAGTACGTCTCCATCGGAACCGGCGTGCCGAAGTCGAGCGCGTTGTTGATCAGCGTCCACTTGTGCATGTCGTCCCAGTCGACGAACGTGACGGCGATGCCGGTCTTGCCGGCGCGGCCCGTGCGGCCCACGCGGTGCAGGTACGCCTTCTCGTCTTCCGGGATGGTGTGGTTGATCACGTGGGTGACGTCGTCGACGTCGATGCCGCGGGCGGCGACATCCGTGGCGATCAGGATGTCTTTCTTGCCCGCCTTGAACGAGGCCATGGCGCGCTCGCGCTGTTCCTGGTTCAGGTCGCCGTGCACGGCGGTGGCGTTGAAGCCGCGGTCGCCGAGTTCTTCGACGAGCTTGGCGGCGGCCCGCTTGGTGCGGGTGAAGATGACGGTCTTGCCGCGGCCGTCGGCCATCAGGATGCGGCCGATCACCTCGTCCTTGTCCATGTTGTGCGCACGGTAGACGAGGTGCTCGATGTTGGCCTGCATCAGGCCCTCGTCGGGGTCGCTGGCACGGATGTGAATGGGCCGGTTCATGAACCGGCGCGCCAGGGCGACGATCGGGCCCGGCATGGTCGCCGAGAACAGCATCGTGTGGCGGGTGGAGGGCGTCTGCGAGAACAGCTTCTCGATGTCGGCGAGGAAGCCGAGGTCGAGCATCTTGTCGGCCTCGTCGAGCACCATCTCGGTCACGTTGGCGAGGCTGAGCAGGCGCTGGCTGGCCAGGTCGAGCAGCCGGCCGGGGGTGCCGACGACGATCTGCGCGCCGGCCTTGAGGGCTTCGATCTGGCCCTCGTAGGCCTTGCCGCCGTAAATCGAGACGACCTTGGTGTTGCGGTTGCCGGAGGCCATTTCGAGGTCTTCGGAGACCTGCACGCAGAGCTCGCGGGTGGGGACGACGACGAGCACCTGCACGCCCGGTGCCGGGTCGAGTCCGAGGCGCTGGATGATCGGGAGGCCGAAGCCGAGGGTCTTGCCGGTGCCGGTCTTGGCCTGGCCGATGATGTCCTGGCCGGAGAGGGCGAGGGGGATGGTCTGCACCTGGATCGGGAAGGGCTCGATGATGCCTTTATCAGCGAGAGCCTGGACCATGTCCTGGTCGATATTGAGTTCGGAGAAAGTCACGAATTATTGCCTTGTCATTAGCTGGAAGCGGGATGCGCCCGTCTTTTGCTTCGGGCACCTGGCCACCGATCCCTGCCGATGGCGTGGTCCAACCATATCGGGCGGCCCTGTGAACTGGCTTATACCGCACCACGGCGAGTCGAATGGCCCGACCCGAGCGCGCCAGCGGTGATCGGCGCGGGGCACTGTCCTAAGCTGAGCGTGTGATCTCGTGGATTGATCGGCGCACGAAGCGCGTGGAGGCTCCCCGGCCGTCGAGGCGGGCGGAACGTCAGTCGACCAGGAAAGTGGACATCGCCGGCTTCACGCCCGAGCTGCTGCCCTACCTCGGTCAGGCGGCCTACTTCGAGCTGGGGATGTTCGAGAACCTCTCCCGCGCGATCGCGATCGCCCCCGACCTCGCTGCGAAGGAGGCGCTGAGCGCCGCCGCCGGACGGGCCCTGTCCAAGCACCAGGGACTGGTCGCCGAGATCCGTCGCCGCGGCGGGGAGCCCTCCGAGGTGATGGCCCCCTTCACGGCCGGACTCGACCTGTTCCGCTCCGAGACGGCCGGCGCCGACTGGCACGAGCTGCTGCTGACCTGCTACCTCGCCGGAGGCCTGCTCGACGACTTCTTCATCCGGCTGTCCGCCGGGCTGCCCGGCGACGTGGGGCCGCGGGTGGCGCACCTGCTCGGCCAGGACGCCGGCACGGACGTGCTCGTCACCCACCTCAAGGCGGCCATCACTGCCAACCCGGCGCTCGGCTCGCACCTGGCGCTCTGGGGTCGACGACTGGTCGGCGACACACTCCTGGTCGCCCGCTCGGCGCTGCCGACCCCGGGGCAGACCCCGGACGAGGACCGGATCGAACCGGTGTACACCGAACTCATCGCCGCGCACACGCGCCGGATGGACGGCCTCGGCCTGACCGCCTGAGGCAGCGCCCGATCGTCTGACCGCGTGACGACCGGAGCAGCCGCCTGACGACGGACCAGCTCGGGCGGACCAGCTCGGGCGGACCAGCTCGGGCGGACCAGCACGGACGGACCAGCCGGTCAGGCGTGGTGCGGCTGGCCGGACCTCATCAGGGTGTGCAGCATCCGTTCGTCGCCGCGGGTGCGCGAACGCGTCACGACCAGGTCGGCGCCGACGGATGCCAGTGCGGCCACCCCGAGGGTGACCCACCAGATCCAGCCCTGGTCCCAGGCCAGGCCGAGCCAGGTCAGGGCGACCCAGACGACGGCCGCGACCATCGTGCCGATGGCCGGCACCAGCACCGAGCCGTGCGTGTGGCGCCCGGGCAGCGCATAGCGCGCCGCGAGCCCCAGCACCGCGCCGCCGAGGGCGATGAAGAGGAGTTCCATGGACCGGTTAGGCGACGAAGCCGACGCGGCGGGACTCCTCGGAGCCCAGCTCCACATACGCGAGACCGATGGTGGGAACGATGTAGACGCGTCCCTTGCTGTCGGAGAGCTTCAGGTACCCGGTCTGACCGGCGAGGGCGGCCGCAACCGTTTCCTCGATCTCGTTCGCGGGCTGTGAGGTCTCGAAGCCAATCTCACGGGGAGAGTTGAAGATGCCAATGCGGATATCCACCAGATGCGCCTTTCGTTGCCTAAGCGCCCAGATTACGACAGAACCGCGCGGCTGCCCGACATCGTTCACTGTCGGCGCAACCCGCTAGCTTTGAAAACGTGACAACCCAGGCAATCCCGCTCCCGGCCGACGTCGATTCCCGCGTTCTCGACGACTCCCAGCGCGCCGTGCTGCGACTCGTCGCGGGCGGGAATCCGAGCGACGGCGCGACCGCGGGTGTCGGCGTCAGCCCTGCGGTGAGCGCCGCCGTGGTCGGCGCCCCCGGCACCGGCAAGACCACCACCCTGGTCGAGCTGGTGGCCGACTGCGTGCTGCGCCAGGGGTACTCGCCCAGCGAGATTCTCGTGCTGGTGCCCACGCGCATGGGCGCCACGGCCCTGCGCGACCGTCTCGCCCTGCGGCTCGGCGTGCCGACCAACGGCCCGCTCGCGCGCACCGCCAACTCCGTCGCCTTCCAGATCGTGCGGGACGCCGTCACCCGGGCGGGCGGCCCGCCCCCCACCCTGCTGACCGGCGGGGAACAGGACCAGATCATCGCCGAACTGCTGGAGGGCCACCGGATCGAGGGCACCGGTCCCGAGTGGCCGGCCACCCTCAGCGCCGACGTCCGGGGCCTCCGCGGTTTCCGCACGCAGCTGCGCGACCTGATGATGCGCGCCGTCGAGTACGGCGTCACCCCGGGTGGCCTGGCGGACCTCGGCCGGCGCACGCAGCGCCCGGAATGGGTGGCCGCCGCCGAGTTCATCCGCGGCTATGAAGAGGTGAAAGACCAGACCAGGCCCGGACAGTACGACTCAACCGAGCTGGCCCAGTTCGCGGCGGCCGTGGTGGCCGGGGCCCCGGCCGGGACGTGCGTGCTCGGCACCCTCGGCGGCCTCCGCCTGATCGTGCTCGACGACGCGCAGGAGCTCACCCAGGCAAATCTGACACTCCTGGCCCAGTTCCGGGCCCGCGGCGTCGGCATCGTCGCGTTCGGCGACCCCGACATCAGCACCGGGTCCTTCCACGGCGCGCACCCGGATGCCCTCGGTCGCCTCGGCGCCTACCTCGGCGCCCCGGCGCTGCCGACCCTGGTGCTCGGCACGGTGTACCGGCACGACGGCGTCATCCGTGGCGTGGTCCGGGAGATCACGCATCGCATCGGCGCCGCCTCGGCCGGCACGCAGCGGTTCGCCCCGAGCGCCGAGCCCACCGCCGAGCCCGGCGCCGATCGCGCCGATCGCGCCGAGCCCGCGCAGCCCGGCCGGGTGCAGACCATGCTGGCCGGCAGCCCCGCCGACCAGCTCGCCCTGATCGCCCGCCGGCTGCGGGAACNCATGCTGGCCGGCAGCCCCGCCGACCAGCTCGCCCTGATCGCCCGCCGGCTGCGGGAACGGCACGTGATCGACGGCGTGCCGTGGGGCGAGATGGCGGTCATCGTGCGCAGCGGGTCGCTGGTGCCGTCCCTGTCCCGGGGGCTCGCCGCCCTGGAGGTGCCCACCCAGGTGTCCTCGGCGCAGACCGCGCTCCGCGACGAGTTCGCGGTCAAGGCCTTCATCCTCGCCCTCGACCTCACCCTGGGCCGCCGGAGCCTGAACGCGGAGACCGCGGTCGAACTGCTCCGCGGCCCGCTCGGCGGCCTCGACCCGATCACCCTCCGGCGCCTCCGCGCCGCCCTGCGCCAGCAGGATCTCGGCGCCGACGCTACCGACGCTACCGACGCCGCCCCCGCCGCCTACCGCAGCGCAGACGAGCTCCTGGTGCAGGCGCTCACCACCCCGAGCCTGCTGGCCGGCATCGACAATCGCACGGCCCGCCGGGCCGCGAGCTGCGGGGAGAGCCTGCGCACCGCCGCCGTGGAGCACGCGGCCGGGGCGACCATCGAAGAACTCCTCTGGGGGCTGTGGCAGCGCAGCGGCCTGGCCCGGGAATGGAAGGAACAGGCGGCCGGCACCGGAATCGTCGCCGACGAGGCCAACCACAACCTCGACGCCGTGGTCGCCCTCTTCTCCGCCGCGCAGCGCTACGTGGAGCGCACCCCGGCCGCCCCGCCGGTTCTCTTCGTCGGGCACCTCGTCGACACCGACGTGCCCGAAGACACTCTGGCCCCTCGCGCCCTCGGCGACGCGGTCGTCATCTCCACCCCGAGCGGGATGATCGGCCGCGACTTCGACCTGGTCGTGCTCGCCGGGGTGCAGGAGAACGTCTGGCCCGACCTGCGTATCCGTGGGTCCCTGCTCGGCGCCGGCGACCTGGCCGCGCTCGCCTCAGGGCAGGACCCGCAGGAGGCGGGGGAGCGCACCGCCGTGCTGCACGACGAACTGCGGATGTTCGCCCAGGCGGCCAGCCGCGCCCGCACCGAACTGCTGGTGAGCGCGATCGACAACGAGGAGAACCAGCCGTCGGTCTTCCTGCGGCTGCTGCCCGATCCGGTCGTCGACGACAGCCTCGACCCGGCCGACATCAGCCGGTACCCTCTGTCCCTGCGCGGGCTCGTGGGCCGGCTCCGCCGCGACCTCACCCGGGCCGGCGCCTCGGTGCGTCACGACGACGACACCGCCAGGCGGGCAACGGATGCCGCGGCCACCCTCGCCCGGCTCGCCCGCGAAAACGTGCCCGGCGCCGCCCCCGGCCAGTGGTACGGCATGACCCCGCCGAGCACACTGCGCCCCCTGAACGACCCGGATGCCGGCGACCAGCCGGTGCGCGTCTCGCCGTCGCGGATGGCCGCGTTCGAGACCTGCCCGCTGCACTGGGTGATCGGGCAGGTCGGTGGCGGCACCTCCAACACGGCCGCGAACCTCGGCACGATCATCCACAAGGTGATGGAGGACTCCACCGACCGGAGCCCGGAGTCGTTGTGGCAGGGGGTCGAGGCGCGTTGGGGCGAACTGCAGTTCGACGCCGAGTGGCAGTCCCGGGTGCAGAAGGTCGAGGCCCGGGCCCTCACCGACCGGCTGGCCTCCTACCTGCTCGACTTCGAGCGCGGCGGCGGCAGCCTGCTCAGCGCGGAGGGTACCTTCCAGCTCGACGTCGGCGGAGCCGTGCTCTCCGGCACGGTCGACCGGGTCGAACGGCTCGGCGACGGGCGCGCCGTGATCGTCGACCTGAAGACCGGCCGCGGCGACCCCACCAGCGATGCCGGGGTGGTCGACCACCCGCAGCTCGGCGCCTACCAGCTTGCCTTCAACGAGGGTGCCATCGACGGCATCCCGGAGGGCACGGACCTCGCAGGGGCCCGCCTCCTGATCGTGTCCAGCGGCACCGTCAAACAGAACTACCGCAACCCCACCCAGCCCACGTTCAGCCCCGATGAGCTCGCGGCCTTCCGCGCCCGGGTCGGCGCGGACGCCGTCGGCATGGGCGCCGCCACCTTCGTCGCCGAAATCAGTTCCCACTGCCTCGACCCGCGCTCGCACGGGTCCTGCCGAATCCACGTCATCAAGCAGGTCAGCGCATGAACCAGTCCCTCATCCCGGCGCCCAACTCCGCCGTCCAGATCTCCGCCCTTCGCATCGCCGAGGCGCTCGAGATGTTCCCGCCCACCCGCGAGCAGCAGGCGGTGATCGAGGCGCCCCTGGCGCCGACCCTCGTGGTCGCCGGGGCCGGGAGCGGCAAGACTGAGACCATGGCCAACCGGGTGCTCTGGCTGCTCGCCAACGGCCACGCGAGGCCCGACCAGATCCTCGGACTCACCTTCACCCGCAAGGCCGCCGGCGAGCTGAACGACCGCATCCGCACCCGCATCGGCCAGCTCGACGCGAAAGGCCTGCTGCCCGCGCCGCCCCGGCCCGCCGCCGACCAGGTCACGATCGACTCCTCCGACCTGTTCAACGCGCCCACCGTCTCCACCTACAACTCGTTCGCCAGCCGCCTGTTCACCGACAACGCCCTGCTCCTCGGCCGCGAGCCCGAATCGGTGCTGCTGAGCGAGACCAGCGCCTGGCTCCTCGCCCGGCGGGTCGTGATCGAGCACGGCGACAACCGGCTCGTCCCGTTCGGCAAGAAGCTCGACCTGGTGACGGATGCCGTGCTCTCCTTCAGCCGTTCCCTCGCCGAGAACCCCCCGCGGTTCGTCTCCGGCGAGGCGACCGCCCCGCACGACCTGGCCGGGCTGGCGCACGGTTTTGCCTACCTGCGGGACCTGCCCTACGGCAACCCGCGCAAGAAGATCCCGTACTCCTCGGTCGTGGAGTCCCTCGCGGCAGTGGAACCCCTGCCGGTCCTGTTCGAGCTGGCCGAACGGTACAGCAGCGAGAAACGACGCCTGGGGCTGATCGAGTTCTCCGACCAGGTCGCCCTGGCCCTGCAGGTCTGCCAGAAGGTCGAGCAGGTCGTCACCCGCTACCGCGACCAGTACCGGGTGGTGCTGCTCGACGAATACCAGGACACCTCCGTGCTGCAGACAGAACTGCTGCACACCCTCTTCAGCCGGCACCCGGTGATGGCCGTGGGCGACCCGCACCAGTCCATCTACGGCTGGCGCGGGGCCAGCTCCGCCAACCTGCTCGGCTTCTCGCAGAGCTTCGCGGGCCTCTCCAACCGGGAGGCGCCGTCGATGAGTCTCTCCTATACCTGGCGCAACCCGGTCGCCGTGCTCGACGTCGCCAACGCCCTGGTGTCCCCGCTGAGCGACGCACTGCGCGCCCGGCCCGACGGCATCCAGGTGGACACGCTCAAGGTGCCGGCCGGCAAAGAATCCGGCCGGGTCGAGGCTTCGATGCGGGAGACCATGGCCGACGAGGCCCGCGCGGTGGCGGACTGGTTCGCGACGCGCCTGCCGCCGGGCAGCGAGCGGTCCGGCGCGATGCTGTTCCGGGCCCGCCGGGACATGGAATACTTCGCCGAGGTGCTGCGCGAGAGGGGCGTCCGGGCCCACGTGCTCGGCCTCGGCGGGCTGCTGTCCACCCCCGAGGTCACCGACGTCGTGTGCGTGCTGCGGGTCGTGCACGACCCCTCCGCCGGCAGCGAGCTGGTGCGGCTGCTCGGCAGCGGCCGCTACCGGGTGGGCCCGCGCGACCTGCAGCACCTCGCCGCCGTGGCCCGCTGGCTGGCCGCGCACGACTGGGCGCAGCAGGCCGTGACCCAGGACCTCAAAGACAAGATGCGGGCATCCGTCGCCGTCGACGAGGGCGCTTCCCTCGTCGACGCCCTCGATTTCGTCGCCTCGGCGCCGGAGACGCACGGGCAACTGCAGGGCTTCAGCGACCAGGGCCGCTCCCGGGTGCGCGCGGCCGGACGCCAGCTGGCCTGGCTCCGAGCGCGGGCCGGCCTGCCGCTGCTCGACTTCGTGCGGCTGATCGAACAGGAACTCCTGCTCGACGTCGAACTGGTCGCCAACGAGTCGAACGGCCTCGGCCTGGCCAACCTATACGCCTTCCACGACACCGTCTCCGCGTTCCTGGCCAGCGACGAGCAGGGCAGCCTCTCCGCTTTCCTGCGCTGGCTGGACCGGGCGGCCCTCGCGGACGACATGGGCCCGCGGCTCGAGATGAGCGAGCACGGCACCGTGCAGCTGCTCACCATCCACGGGGCCAAAGGGCTCGAATGGGACTACGTCGCCATCCCCAACCTGACCGAGAAGAGCCTGCCGGCCCAGACCAGGGAGGGCTCCGGCTGGCTGCGCTTCGGCGAACTGCCCTACCCGTTCCGGGGCGACCGGGCCGAACTGCCGGAGCTGGCCTGGCGCGAGCACGAGACCCAGCTGTCGTACGAGACCGAGTTCCTCGCCTACAAGGAGCAGCTCGCGGCCCGCCACGACGACGAGGAGCGTCGCCTGATCTACGTGGCCACGACCAGGGCCCAGCGCGAGCTCCTCCTGACCGGCTCGTTCTGGGGCGGCGGCACCACCGTGCGGAAGCCCAGCCGGTACCTGGCGGAACTGGCCGAGGCCGGCCTGATCGACCCGCTGCCGGAGGGCAGTGTCGACGACGAGTTGCCCGGCGCCGACCAGGACAGCGCCGAACTCTGGCCGTTCGACCCCCTCGGCGCCCGGCGGGCGCTGGTCGAGGCCGCCGCGGCCCGGGTCAACGGGGAGGCGGACTCCGACGGCTCCGACCGGGAGACCCGCTGGACCCACGCGGTCACCCTCCTGCTCGAGGAGCGTGCGCTGCGGCTCGCCGGCGCGGCCTGGGCCCCGCCGCCGACCCGCATCCCGGCCTCCCGGTTCAAGGACTACCTCGACGACCCCGACGGGGTGGCCGCCCGGCTGCGGCGGCCGATGCCGGAACGGCCCTACCGGGCCACCCGGCTCGGCACCCTCTTCCACTCCTGGGTGGAGCAGCGCGCCGGCGGGGCGTCCGGCGGCGACCTGATCGACGCGGGCGAGAACGAACTGGACCTGGGCGACCTCGACCCGGACGCGTTCGACCTGGACCTCGACCAGAACCAGCCCCTGGAGCAGGCGCAGCTCGAGCGGCTGCAGCGCACCTTCGAGCAGTCACCGTGGGCTGCTCTGGCGCCCGAGGACGTCGAGATCGAGATCCACCACGTGCTGGCCGGGCAGGTCTTCGTCTGCAAGCTGGACGCGGTCTACCGCACGGAGACCGGGTACCAGGTCGTGGACTGGAAGACCGGCCGGGCGCCGAAGAATGCGGCGGACCTCGAGCTCAAGCAGACGCAACTGGCCCTCTACCGGCTCGCGTACGCGCGCTGGAAGGGCATCGACCCAGGTCTCGTGGACGCGGTGTTCTACTTCGTCGCGGACGACACGATCGTCGCGCCCGCCCGGCTCTACTCGGAGGAGGACCTGGTGCGGGCCTGGTCGTCGGTCCGGCCGGCCGTGTCGCTGGCGGAGCCCGCCACGATGTCGATGGGGCCGGTGACCGCGTCGGCTCCATGACCGGCGGGCGCCGCCCCGGCGGACGAGGCCGCACCCGCACCGGTGCGGTCCCGGGTGGCTCCGTCGGCGTCGTCGTCATCGGCGAACTCGCTCGGCCCGAAGTCGGAGAGGTTGTAGGCATCCGTGTGCAGCGACGAGCTGAGGTCGCGCCGAGGGGTGTTCCGCGGTGTCGAGGCCAGCATGTTCTCGACGCCGGCGACGTCGAGGATAGGGCCGGTGTCGGGGGACAACGGATGCGAGGCGCTCCGGTGTACGTTGTCGACCAGCCCGTCGAGCATGGCGACGGCGTCGTCGACGATGCCCTGGTTGCGGGTGTCCGTGCCGTGCAGCAGCCAGCGGGCCAGCTCCAGTTCGGCGTAGAGCATCGCGCGCTGCGTGATCCGCGGATCGTTGCCCTGGCGGGCGGTCGCGTAGGAGGCGACGGCGGTTTCGCCGGCCGCCCCGCGGGAGGCGAGCAGCCAGTGCAGGTCGCGGGCCGGGTCGCCCACGCTGAGCGCCGACCAGCCGAGCACGCCGGAGACGGAGTCCTCGCTGATCAAGAACGAGTCGGCGGACAGCGAGCCGTGCACCACGCACGGAGCGAACTGCCACAGGGAATCGTCGTCCGTGGCCTGCTCCCACCGGCGGAGGAGGGCGGCGGGGAGGTAACCGGTGGCTGATGCGCGGTCGATCAGGTCGATGGCCCCGGTGCGGCAGTCCTGCGCGCTCTGCTGGGGGAGGCCGGCGGTGCCCACGAATGCGGTCGGCAGACCGTGGATCGCGGCGATGGCACGCCCGATCGACCCGGACACGCCGGCGTGGCCGGTCAGGGCATCCGCGTCGAACGAGTCGCCGTCCAGCAGCTCGTAGACGACGGCCCGGGTGCCGCTGAGCGGGGCCTGGCCCACGAACTCGGGCACGTCGAAGGGGAGGCGGCTGCGGGTGCCGACCGTGAGGGCGCGCAGGGCCACGAGGTCGGCGGACTGCTCCGTTTCGGCGGCCTGGGAGACCGGTACGCGGATGATCAGCGACCGTCCCTCGGTGTCGATCAGCAGGGCGGAATCGAAGGAGCCGTTGGCTCCGGGAGTGCGTGCGCTGGAGCCGTAGGACCGGGCCCGGACGACGTCCAGTCCGGGAACGGCGGCAGTGGCCAGCGCGGCTAGAGTGAGAGGGGATCTGACCATACCTTCTAGGTTAGGTCGACTTCCTCCCGGCGCGGTCGTTCGCCACGCCTCCACACAACTTCGGCAGAACTGCCCGAGCCCGGAGGGCACCATGTCGTTTGCTTTCACGTCCCGCTTGCCGCTGTCGCGCCAGGCGGTGGATCGCGACCACGAGGCCCGGGCCACGCCAGACCTGCTCGACCGGCTGTGGGCGGATGCCTCCACGCGCGTGCTCGCGCTCCACCGCGGTTCCGCGCTGATGAGCCCCACCGGCGGCCCGGCGCGGCTCCGGCTGCTGGCGCCCGACCGGGTGCCGAGCGCGGAGCTGCGGCTCTACCTCGGTCGGTCCCTGGCCCCGGAGGAGTCCGAACCGGTGGGCACCCGGCTCGTCGCGGCCGTCCTGTCCGACGACGCGGCCGCGGCGCTCGAACCGGACCCGGCGCGCTGGGCGTCGCTCCGCACCGTGGCCACGGCCCTGACCGACCGCGACGCCGGCCTGCTGACCGAGACCCTCGGGGTGGTCAACTGGCACGGCTCCCACTCCCACTGCCCGCGGTGCGGCACGGCCACCCTGCTCGAGACCGCCGGCTGGACCCGCCGCTGCCCGTCCTGCGGCGGCCAGGTCTTCCCGCGCACCGACCCGGCCGTGATCGTGCTGATCACCGACGCCGACGACCGCATCCTGCTCGGCTCCAACGCCCTGTGGGAGAACAACCGCTACTCCCTCCTGGCTGGTTTCGTCGAACCGGGCGAGTCGCTCGAAGCGGCCGTGATCCGGGAGATGTTCGAGGAATCGGGCCTGCGGGTGACCGACCCGGTCTACCTCGGCTCCCAGCCCTGGCCGTTCCCGGCCTCGATCATGTTCGGCTTCACCGCGAGCCTCGCCGACGGGCAGCCGGCCTCGGGCCTGCTCCCCGACGGCGAGGAGATCCTCGACCTGCGCTGGTTCAGCCGGGACGAGCTCCGAGCCGCCGGCGACAGCATCATCCTGCCCGGCCGGTCCTCGATCGCCCGCGCGATCATCGAGCATTGGATGGGCGAGCCGCTGGACTTCGGTCCGGACGAGGTGCACGGATGGCGCTGACCGCCGCCTCCCTCCTGGCCGGCCTCGACGAGCAGCAGCGGGTGGCCGCCGAGGCCCTGGTCGGCCCGGTGTGCATGCTCGCCGGCGCCGGCACCGGCAAGACCCGCGCCATCACCCACCGGATCGCCTACGGCGTGATGACCGGCGCCTACTCGCCCGGCCGGGTGATGGCGCTCACGTTCACGGCGCGCGCCGCCGCGGAACTGCGCGGCCGGCTGCGCCAGCTGGGCGCGGGCGGCGTCGCCGCGCGCACGTTCCACGCGGCCGCCCTGTCCCAGCTGAACTATTTCTGGCCGCACGTGGTCGGCGGCCAGGCTCCCCGCATCCTCGACGGCAAGGGCCGTCTGCTCGGCCACGCCGCCGAAACCCTGAAACTCAAGCTGGACACCGCCACCCTGCGCGACCTGGCCGCCGAGATCGAGTGGCGCAAGACCTCCGGCCTCAGCATCGAGGCCTACGGCGCCGGGATCGCCCGGCGGAGCCTGCCCGGGCGGCTGGACGTGGACCAGGTCCTGACCATGCAGGAGACCTACGAGCGGCTCAAGGACGAACGCAAGCAGATCGACTTCGAGGACGTGCTGCTGGCCATGGCGGGGATGATCGAGGCGGAGCCGTCCGTGGCCCTGCAGGTGCGCGAGCAGTACCGCTTCTTCGTCGTCGACGAGTACCAGGACGTGTCGCCGCTGCAGCACGACCTGCTCTCGCTCTGGCTGGGGGAGCGGCGCGATCTCTGCGTGGTGGGCGACGCCAGCCAGACGATCTACTCGTTCACCGGCGCCCGCAGCGACTACCTGCTCGACTTCCCGAAACGGTGGGAGGACGCGACCGTGGTGCGGCTGGAGCGCAACTACCGTTCCACCGCGTCGATCGTGTCCACCGCCAACCAGCTGATGCGCGGGCGGGCGGGGGCCCTGACGTTGCAGGCCAACGCCGCCGAGGCCGGCATCGAGCCGAGCGTGCGCGAGTACGCCAATGACATGGCCGAGGCGCGCGGCGTCGCGCAGAGCATCCTCGACCTGATCGAGGCCGGGACCAAGCCGGAGCAGATCGCCGTCCTGTTCCGGGTGAACGTGCAGGCGGCCTTTCTGGAGACCGCCCTCGGCGACGTCGGGGTGAGCTACCAGATCCGGGGCTCCAAGCGGTTCTTCGACCTCGCGGAGGTCAAGCAGGCGGTGATGCAGCTGCGGGCGGCATCCGTGTCGATCATTGGCGAGCCCCTGTTCAAATCCGTCAGCGATGTGCTGCGCTCCCTCGGCTGGAGCCAGAGCGCGCCGGAGGCCCCCGGGGCGGTGCGCGATCGCTGGGAGTCCCTCAACGCCATCATGGGCCTGGTCGATCAGGCGGCCCCGGGGACCACGTTCCGCCAGTTCACCGACGAGCTGATGGAGCGCCAGGCCGGCCAGCACGAGCCGACGGTGTCCGCGGTGACGCTGGCGACCATGCACTCCGCGAAGGGTCTCGAGTGGGAGGCGGTCTTCCTGATCGGGCTGTCGGAGGGTCTGGTGCCAATCAGCTACGCCGGCACCTTCGAGCAGATCGACGAGGAACGCCGCCTGCTCTATGTGGGCATCACCCGGGCCCGTCGCCGGCTCGCGCTGAGCTGGTCGGCGGCCGGACACCAGCAGCGCGCCCCGCGCGAGCGGTCCCGTTTCCTCGGCGAGATCGGCCTCCGCACCGCCCGTGCGGCCGGCGCCCGCGGCGCCTGACCTGCCTGCCCAGTCCGCCGCGCCTGACCTGGCCGTGTCCGCGGCGCCTGCCC
>NZ_SOGW01000110.1:0-4392 GCF_004403075.1 Cryobacterium sp. TMT2-10
CTACTCGCCCTCGCCGCCGGAATCTGGCACAACTGGCTCCTCGGAACACCCAACAAACGATCCCTCATCGCCTACGACCATTAGGACTCACTCATCTAGTCGATGGGTCGGGCCACCGGTGATCGAGCCTGTCGACATCGCCCTCTGAAGGGGTCGACATGCAGTCCACCGGGGCCCGACCAGCGACCCGGACGGGCTTCTTCAGGCCTTCGGTCAGGTGTGGACGACGTTCTACGGCCGGGGGCGCGACGCCCGCATCTTCTGGATCACGGCTTTGCCCTGCGGGCTGCGCAGGTACTTGGTGACCAGGGTCACGACCACGGGGACGTACTTGAGCAGGCGAGGCATGGCGATCTCTTTTCGTCTGAAGTTCTTTGGGTGCGAGAGTGCGGAAGCGGCCGGGCGGAACGGGCCGCCCAGCCGCCCTGTGCTGGTAATCCGTGCCAGAGTCAGCGGCCGAGTACTTCGCGGTCCACGCGACGGTGGAACCGCATCCCGGCGAGTCCGCCGACGATTGCGCCGGCAAGGCTGACCAGAACGATGACGATCGCGGTGATGATGCTGCCTGCCGTGAGGTCTCCCGAATTGAGCGGGATGCTGGGAAGGCTGTTCAGGTTCCCCAGGATATTCAGCTGGCCGCCGGCGATGACACCGATGGTCCCGGCGACGGCGGCGATCACGATCGCCCACACCCACACGGCGATTCCCTGCTTGATGCCGTCGAAGCGGGCCATGCGACCGGCCACGTAGCCGCCGCACAAATAGGACACGAACACCACGACTGCGAGCACGATGGCTCCGATCAGTGCGATGGTGCCGGCGTTGTCGGCAGCAGTTCCGGCAGCCTGATCGGCGGAATCGGACTCGCCCAGGCCGACTGCGGCTCCGGCGGCAGCGAACAGGGCGGTAAGGATCACTGCGGTGCCGGTGGCGGTAAGCCAGCCGAAGAAAGCCGATCCCCACTGGATTCCGCCGAAGCGGGCCGCGTCGCGTCCGACGACCGGGTCGCGGCGGACGCCGTCGTCGCCGCGGACGCCCTCGTCGCGGATGGTCGCCCCATTTCCCGCGGGGACCCCAGCGACGGAGCCGGGATCGTCAATGTTTCGATTGATGTTTGAACCGGTTGAGTCGTATGTTGCCATGGCAATAGCTCCTCTACTGATACGAATATGGACCTGAGGTCCCGCCGAGACGGAAAACGGTCCCCGCGAGAATCTCTCAAGATGTAGTCGCATCTCGGGGGGCGTTCGTCACAGAATCAGGCGATGGATTTAAACGACGACGCGCAGGCAACAGCGAGACACCTCGACGCCATGATGGGCGACATACCCGCCTGAATCGGACCTGGGTCGACGAACGGTTCGGCCGGGGCCGGCTCAGTCGTCGGCGGTAACCAGGTAGCGGTGGCGCACGTGCCGGCGGTCAGTGCTGGCCTGCCAGAACTCCACCTCCACCGGCCGCACGGCGTACAGCTGCCAGGTCGGGTTCGGTGAACCGTCGGCGCCTGGCCGCTCGTCCCAGTCTGCGGCGGACTCCTCGGCTGACAGTTCGACGATGGTGCCGACCACGCGTACCTGGCGGCCGAGGCCAGACCAGAAGAAATTCATGGCGACCCGCGGATGCTCCGCCAGCTCCCGGCCCTTGCGCGACGCCCTCGAGGTGGCGAAGTGCCAGCCCTCGGCGTCGAGGTTCTTCAGGATCATCATTCTCGACGACACCGCACCGGCAGCGTCGGAGGTGGAGAGGGTGAACGCGTGCGGCTGGGGCAGGCCCGCGTCGAGTGCGTCGCCCAGCCATTCCCGGAACAGGTCGGCCGGGTCGGACGGCGCCGTGGCCGGGTCGAAGACCGGAAGATCAACGGGAAAATCCGGCAGGGAACGCAGCATGCTGCGGAATGATTCGCTCACGCCGCGAGCCTAGTGCGCGTTCCCTGCCGGATCCTGACCGGTGGTTCGCCCTGCAGCCTGGATTCAGGCGGAGAGCGTCAGAACGAGACTCCGCAGACCAGCGCCGCGTTCGCGAACGGCGTGGCCTCGCCCGTGCGGATAAAGAGCTTCGCCGAGGCGGAGAGGCTCTTCAGGTCCTCGTGACTGATGTACTCGATCTCATCGAAGCGCTCGGACAGCCACGCCCCGGCGGGCGCGGTCCTGGCTTCCTCCGCCGCGACGCAGCCCTGGAATACGAGCTCGTCGCGCAGGGCGTCGAGCACCTGCTCGAAGCGCGGAATACCGTGCACCAGCGCCAGGTCGATCACGGGGACCCCCCGAGGGATCGGCATGCCGCAGTCCGCGAGGAGAACGATATCCGTGTGCCCGAGCCGGGCCAGCGCGCCCGACAGTTCGGCGTTCAGGATGCCCCGCCGCTTCATGCGGGCACCGTCCCGTCCAGAGTCGGCAGCGCGTCGGCGAGGGTCGGATACGAGGTCTGGGTTCCGCGGCTCTGCACCGCGAAGGCCCCGACTCGCACGGCCAGCCGAACGGCCTCCGACAGGGTCACCCCCGCGGCCAGCTGTGCGCTCAGGGCGCCGACGAAGGCGTCGCCGGCTCCGGAACTGTCCACGGCGACGACCGTGGGCGAGGCCACGGTGTGGGTGCCGTCCCGGTCGGCGCAGATGGCTCCCTTCGCGCCGCGGGTCAGCACGACGGATGCGACGCCCCACTCCAGCAGCCGGGCGACAAGCTCGGCGTCCTCCGTCGGGATCGGGCGGTCCGGCTCCAGTTGCGCGAGCACGAGGGCGGCCTCGTGCTCGTTCACGACCAGCGGGTCCGCGCGGCGGATCGCCGCGGCATCCAGTGGGATCACGGGCGCCAGGTTCAGCACGACGCGCCCCGTCGCCAGCCGCGTTGCGGCGACGATGCCCGCGGCGGGGATCTCGCCCTGGAGCACCACCACGGCGGCCGACGCGATGACGGCCGCGTTGGCCTCGACGGCCTCGGCCCCCATCATCGCGTTGGCACCGGGGATGACCACGATCGTATTCTCCCCGTCGTCGGCCACCGCGACCAGGGCGAGCCCGGTGGGACCGTCGACAGTTCGCACGGCCGACTGGTCGACGCCCGCGCGGGTCAGGATCGCCGTAGCCACCTGGGCCTGCGAGTCCCGGCCGACGGCGCCGACCATGCGCACGGAGGCGCCGAGCTGGGCCGCGGCCACGGCCTGGTTGGCGCCCTTGCCGCCGGGCAGGAACTCCATCGACGTTCCGATGAGGGTCTCGCCCGGCTGCGGGTGCCGGTCGATCCGGATCAGCTGGTCTACGTTGATGGATCCGACGACGACCACCGACCCGGGTCCGGTGTCGCCGGACGGTGCAGGGAGAGTGCTGCCGGTGAAGTCACTCACTTGGCGAAGTCGCCCACATTCGTCTTGGTGACGGAGACGACCTCGACGGGAACGTTCTTCTCGATCTTCTCGCCCTTGATGGCCTTGACGGCCAGTTCGACGGCGAGCTTGCCGAGTTCGGCCGGCTGCTGCGCGATGGTGGCGACGAGGGTGCCGGCCTTGATGGCGGCGAGTCCGTCGGAGGTGCCGTCGAAGCCGACGACGGAGACCTCGGTGCCGGCCTTGGCGCCGAGGGCCTGGATGGCGCCGAGCGCCATCTCATCGTTCTCGGCGAAGAGTCCGGTCACTCCCGGGTTGGACTGCATCAGGTTGGTGGTGACGTCGAGCGCGGCGGCTCGGTCGAAGTTCGCGGTCTGCTTGGCGACCACGGTGATCCCGGGGTAGGCCTTCATTCCCTCTTCGAAACCGGCGCCGCGGTCGCGGCTCGCCGACGTTCCGGAGACGCCCTGCAGTTGGATCACGCTGCCCTTCTCGCCCATGGCCTTGGCGAGTTCGTCGGCAGCCTGACGGCCGCCCGCCACGTTGTCGCTGGCGACAAGGGAGTCGAGGTCGGCACCGTTGACCGTGCGGTCAACACCGATGACCGGGATACCGGCCTTGAGCAGGGCGTTCACGGACGAGGCGGCGGCATCCGAGTCAACCGGGTTCACGATCACGGCCTTGGTGCTGCCCGAGGCGGCGGTCGCGAGCTGGTTGGCCTGGGTGGCCGAGTCGTTCTGGGCGTCGACGATGTTCAACTGCACTCCGGCGTCCTTGGCGGCGGCCTGGGCGCCGTCGCGCAGTTCAACGAAGAACGGGTTGTTCAGGGTGGAGATGGCCATCACGATCTTGTCGCCGGAGGCCTCGCCCCCGCCGCCACGGCCGCAGGCGGTGGTTCCGGCCAGGATCAGTGCCGCGGTGGCAGTCAGTGCTGCAATTTTCAAAAACGAGGACGACTTCATTGTTTTTCCTTTGGGTGTAGTTGGTGTAGTTGGTGTAGTTGGTGTAGTTGGTGTAGTTGGTGTAGTTGGTGTAGTTGGTGTAGTTGGTGTAGTTGGTGTAGTTGGTGTAGTT
>NZ_SOGW01000110.1:4511-40490 GCF_004403075.1 Cryobacterium sp. TMT2-10
TTGGTGTAGTTGGTGTAGTTGGTGTAGTTGGTGTAGTTGGGTGGTGCGGGGTGAGAGGGTCAGCTGTTGCGGGTCTTGCGGCGCAACACGTCGACTCCGACGGCGAGGGCGATGACGAGGCCGATCACGACCTGCTGCCAGAACGAGGTGACGTTGAGCAGGTTGAGGCCGTTGCGGATGACGACGAGCACCAGGGCGCCGACGAAGGTGCCGGAGATCTTGCCGAGGCCACCCGAGAGGGACGCACCGCCGATGACGACCGCGGCGATGGCGTCGAGCTCGTAGCCGGCCGCCGCCTGGGGCTGGGCGGAGTCGAGGCGGCCGGCCAGCAGCAATCCGGCGAGGGCTGCGAAGAGGCCGGCCAGGGCGAACACGGTGACGAGGATGCGCTTGACGGGCAGTCCGGACAGCCGCGCCGCCTCGGCGTTGCCGCCGACGGCGTACATGGAGCGGCCGATCACGGTGCGGTTGAGCAGGAACGAGGCAACCAGGGCCGCGAGCACGAGGATCACGATCGGCATCGGCACGGGTCCGATGTTGCCGCCGAGGAAGGAGACCTCCGCGGCGGTCTTGATCGGGCGGCCGTCCGAGATGACGAGGGTCAGGCCGCGGGCGACGCTGAGCATGGCGAGGGTGGCGATGAAGGAGGGCAGCTTGCCGTAGGCGTTGGCCAGTCCGTTGATGGTCCCGGCCAGGAGACCGACCGCCAGGCCGCCCAGGAGGGCGAGCCAGCCGGGGAGGCCGCCGCTGGCGAAGAGCCAGCCGGACGACATGGCCGACAGGGCCGCCACGGCGCCCACCGACAGGTCGATCCCGCCCGCGACGATGACGAAAGTCATACCGAAGGCCAGCACGGCCACGGTCGACACCTGGATGCCGATGTTGAGCAGGTTCTGCGCGGTCAGGAAGTCGGGGGTCGCGATGAACAGGGCGATGCAGAGAACGACGAGGCCGACGAGGGCGCCGTTGTTGGCGAGGAACTTCTTGTAGTTGAAGCTTCGGCGCTTCGCCGGCAGGATTGTGGTGGACATGGTGTGCTTCCCTATCTCTAATCGTTCTGCTCGTCGACATCGCGGGCGGCGAGTGTCATGACTGCGTCTTGGGTGGCTTCGGCCGCGGTGAGCTCGCCCGCGATCCGGCCGTCGCGCATCACGAGGATGCGGTCGCTCATGCCGAGAATCTCGGGCAACTCGCTGGAGACCATCAGGATGGCTCCCCCGGCCGCCGTGATGGCGTTCATCAGTTCGTAGATCTCGACCTTGGCGCCCACGTCGACGCCGCGGGTGGGCTCGTCAAGCAGCAGCACCGTGGAAGCGGCGATGATCCAGCGGCCGAACACGGCCTTCTGCTGGTTACCGCCGGAGAGAGCGCGGATCGGCTGGTC
This sequence comes from Cryobacterium sp. TMT2-10, assembly GCF_004403075.1. NCBI lineage: Bacteria > Bacillati > Actinomycetota > Actinomycetes > Micrococcales > Microbacteriaceae > Cryobacterium > Cryobacterium sp. TMT2-10. The sequence continues at coordinate 5,896 of NZ_SOGW01000110.1, forward strand.
GATGGTGTGCATCCGGATGCGCAGCTTCTTGGCCACTTCCGAGGCCCGGCGGCGCTGGCCGGTGAAGTCGACCAGCCCCATCCTGGCGGTGGACGCGAGGGTGGCGTAGCCGAGGTTGTCGTTGACGGATGCGTCGAGCACCAGCCCCTCTCCCTTGCGGTCCTCGGGCACGTGCCCGATGCCCGCGGCGATGGCCGCCGGGATGCTGCCGTGGGGCAGGACCTGTCCGCGCACCGCGACGGAGCCGGAGGAGTAGTTGTCGACCCCGGCGATGGCCCGGATCAGTTCGGTGCGGCCGGCTCCGACCAGCCCGGCGATGCTGAGCACCTCGCCGGCCTTGACGGTGAAGCTGATGTCGTCGAACTTTCCGGCCGAGGTGAGCTTCTCGACCCGGAGGATCTCGGCGGCCTCGCCCGAATGTCCGGCAACGCGCGGGAACTGGTCCTCGATGCTGCGGCCGACCATGAGTTTGACGAGGTCGGCTTCGGGCGTGGACGCGGGCACTTCGGCGATGAATTCGCCGTCGCGCAGCACGGTGACGGTGTCACCGACCTCGGCGATCTCGTCGAGGTGGTGGCTGATGAACAGCATCCCCACTCCGCGGCGGCGCAGGTCCGCCATCACGGCGAACAGGCTTTCGGTCTCGTGGCGGGTCAGGGCGGCGGTGGGCTCGTCCAGAATCAGGATGCGGGCATTGATGCTCAGGGCCTTGGCGATTTCGACCAGTTGCTGCTGGGCGATGCCCAGCTCGCCGACCAGGGTGTCGACGTCGACGTCGAGCCCGATCAGGGCGAGGGCGGCGCGCGCCCGGTTGCGCAGGGCGCTGCGGTCGACCATGCCGTGTTTGGTGGGCGTGCGTCCGAGCATGACGTTCTCGGCGATGCTCATCGTGGACACCAGGTTGAGTTCCTGGTGGATGGTGGCGATTCCGAGCTCCTCGGCGGCCCGGGTCGTGGGCAGGACGACCGTCTTCCCGTCGACGACGATGTGACCGGCGTCGGGTTGGTACACGCCCGCCATCATCTTGATCAGGGTGGACTTGCCGGCGCCGTTCTCGCCGAGCAGCACCTGCACCTGGCCGGCGTAGACGCTGACGGTGACGTCTTTGATGACCGTCACCGGGCCGAAGCTTTTGCCCACGTTCTGCAGGGTGACCAGTGGTTCTTGACTCATTTCAGTTCTTCCTCGGGCGGAGCCCGGCTGAGGGGGAGATGGGCGACGACGATGAGGCCCGGATGATGAGTTCGCTGGGCAGCACCACCGATTCCGGGGTACCGCCGGCGATGACCTGCAGGAGCATCTCGACGGCCAATCGGCCCATGTCTTCGACGCTGTGGGAGATGACGCTGAGTGCGGGGTTGAGCAGGGCGAACCACTCGACGTCGTCGAAGGCGATCATCGCGATGTCCGTGCCGATACGCAAGCCCCGCTTGTGCAGGATGGCGAGGGCGCCCACGGCCATCAGGCTGTCCGCGGCCAGCAGGGCGGTGGGCGGCTCGTCGAGGTCGAGCAGCGCATGCACGCCCGCCGAGCCGCTCGCCGCCTGGAAGTCACCGAAGTAGACGAGTTCGGGGTCCTGGCTGAGCCCGGTGTCCGCCACGGCAGAGGTGAAGGCCGCGAACCGCTCCCGACCGGTCGAGGTGGCTTGCGGGCCCGAGATGTACCCGATCCGGGTATGACCGACGGATGAGAGGTGCTCGACGGCCTGGCGGATGCCGGCCTCACTGTCGGTCGTCACGCTCGGCACATCGATGCCGTCCACCGTGCGGTCGACGAACACCGTGGGGATCTCCCGCTCGATCAGGGAGGCGATGCTGCCGCTGCCGTCGCCGAGCGGCGCCACGATGATGCCGTCCACCCGGCGAGAGATCAGGGTGTCCAGGTAGCGGTCCTGCTGTTCCTTGCGCTCATTGGCGTTGCCGAGCAGGGTGACGTACCCCTCGGAGAGCGCGGCCTGCTCGACGGTGTGGGCGAGGTCGGCGAAGAACGGGTTGCGAACATCCGACACCAGCAGGCCGATGGAATCGCTGCGGGTGGAGCGCAGTGCCCGCGCCTGGGCGTTGGGCCGGTAGTCCAGCTCGGTGATGGCCGCGGCCACCCTGGCCCGCGCCCCGGGCGAGGTGGCCGGGTTGCCGGAAAGCACACGGGACGCGGTGGCCGCCGAGACGCCGGCCAGCGACGCCACATCCTTGATCGTGATCTCCGCCATCGTGTCACCCCTTTGTGTTCATGGAATCGTTTCCATGGAATCGATTCCATACTAGATCGCGAGGTGAGCGAATGTCAATGCGTGCCGCCCTGCGAGCCGCAACGGGCCGACCCCTGCCGGGCGGAGAACCGACCCGGCCGATCAGGCCTGGGGCGCGAGGCCCCGGTCCGCGTTAAGCAGCCCGAGGGCGAAGTACTCGACCCGGTTCTTGCCCTGCGCCTTGGCGGCGTACATCGCCACGTCGGCCCGGTGCACCAAACCCTCGACGCCGACCCCGGGGATCGCCGTCGCGACGCCGATGCTGGCGCCGACCCGCACGGAGCGCCCGCCTGCACCGCCGCCGATCGGGAAGGGTGCGTGGATGGCCGCCACCATCCGCTCGGCCACCGCGGCCGCGGCCTCCGGGGTCGTGTCCCGCAGCAGCACCGCGAACTCGTCGCCGCCGAGTCGGGCGCAGAGGTCCGTCGGACGGGTGCAGCGCAGCAGCCGGGCTGCCACATCCACCAGCAGGGCATCGCCGGCGCCGTGACCTAAGGCGTCGTTGACGTCCTTGAAGTCGTCCAGGTCGAGGAACAGCACCTGCGTTTCATGCGAACCGGCCTCGGCGATCGTCTCGGCCAACCCGGCCAGGAACGACGATCGGTTGTCGAGCAGGGTCAGCGAGTCGGTGCGGGCCAGCATCGTCAGGTCCCGGTGGGCGTCGCTGGTGCGGATCGCCAGGGCCACCTGGGCGACGAGGCCCCGCACCGACAAGAGAACCTCGGCGGGCATCCGTCTGGGGGCGCCGACCAGCAGCCAGCCGCGGTGATCGCGGCCCTCGAAAGCCAGGCACTCCCACATCACGGGCGTTCCGACGGCGGCGTTGAGGGGTGCCGGGTCGAGGATGCGCGCGTAGGCGGACCCCGGCCGGGTGAACAGCACGTCGGCCGCCAGCCGGGTCGGCGCCGTGCGGAAGGTGCCGGCGGTTCCGTCCACTCTGAGGTCAGAGCCTTCCGCAACCACTCTGAGCAGGCGCAGCCCGGGAGCGGCGGCGCATAAATCGGTCGAGGCATCCCAGGCCAGGGCGATGATCGCGTCAGGGTCTACCGCGCCGAGCAACTGGGCACCGGTCTCGGCCAGAACCCGGTCGCGGCCGATGCTCTGGTCCCGGGCCACGAGGGATTTGCCCAGCTGCCGGGCGATGGCCACGGTGACGAAGAGGGCGGGAAGCACCGCCGAGTAGATGCCGGGATCGATTCCGAACTCGGTCCCGAACAGCAGCGGCCACAGCCCGAAGGGCAACCCCAGAGCGGCCGCATAGAGGCAGACCCGGAGCAGCGCCTGCCAGGCGGAGCCGTACAGGCTGCGAAACCACAGGGCCCCGAACACGACAATCACCACGGCCCCGGGCTGGGGTGAGGCGAGCGCGATGCCGATGAGCGCCGCCGCATCGACGATGTCCAGCCCGACGGGGGCACTCCCGCGGCGATAGCCGAAGATCCAGGAGGCAGTGAGCATCAGCGCAGCGGCCGGGCCCAGGATCATCAGGCCGCCGCGGGCGCCGAGGAGCACGCCGGGAACGGTGAGCGCCGCCGAGACCACGGCCAGCCAGAGGAAGAGCCAACGGACGCCGTCCGCGACGCCCCGGGGCCGCGCCGCGGCAATCGGGCGGGCCCGATCGAGCACGAGGCCGTGCGCCGCTGCGTCCATGCTTTCAACGTAGGCGACGGCCGCCGCCGTGTCCCCCTAAACGAGGACCCCAGTTCGGGGGCAGGCGGGCGCCGGGTGCCGGTCGCCCGCCATCCCTCTCGCACCGCCAGTGCGTCCATTCCGGTCGAGAGTGCCCGTTGCGCCGGTCACACTCGACCGGAACGGTCACACTCGGCGGGCCTGTGGCTAGGGCCGGGGACGTCCGGTGAACGCGTCCATCGACCGGTAGACGCCGAATACCCGGCCCGCAACGGCGTCCCAGAGCGGCAGCGGCAGCACTCCGCGCACCACGGTGGAGAGCCCGACCGTCCACGGCATCGTGAGCATCGGACGGCCGGCGAGCATCGCCCGCCACACCCGGTCGACCACGTGATCCGGGGTCATCAGCGGAGTCAGCAGCGGCCCGCGGGCCCCCTCGAACATGCCGGTGGAGATGTAGCTCGGGCTCACGGTGGTGACCTTCACGTGGCCGTACCTCTGCTGCACCAGTTCGAGGCGCAGCGAGTCGCTCCAGCCGATCAGGGCCGCCTTGGACGCCGCGTACACGCTCATCCGCGGGTTGGACAGCAGCCCCGCCGCCGAGGCGACGTTCACGATCCGGGACTCCCGGCCCGGGTTGTTCATCATCATCGGCAGGAATTCCCGGGTGATGTACATGGGCGCGAGCGCGTTCACCTGCATGGTCGGCCGGGTGTCGTCACCGTTGTCGTGCTCCCAGAAGAAGGATCCGCGCACGATGCCGGCGTTGTTGATCACGATGTCCGGGTGTCCCACCTCGGTGCGCACCCGCTGGGCGGTCTGCGCAATCGCCCCCAGGTCGGCGATGTCCACGACGAAGGGGGCCACGAGGGTGCGGCCGGCCGATCGCTCGGTCAGGATGGCGGCGGTCACGGCGAGCGCCGCGGCATCACGGTCCCAGAGGATCACGGCCTCGGCGCCCTCGGCCACGGCCCGCTCCGCGTAGAGGCGGCCCATGCCCATGGCTGCGCCGGTGATCAGCACGCGGGCTCCGGAAACGGTTCGAGTCATGGACCAATCATCCCAAGAAGGGCGGACCCGCGTCTTACGCCGGGCGCCGGCTCGGCGCTGATCCGCATTCCAGCGGCTACTCAGCGACGGATGGGATCGTAGAGATCCCCGACTCAGCACCCGAGCCAAGGAGCACACCATGGGATTCTTCGACCGACTCTTCGGAACCGAACCGCAGGCGCAACGCGAGCAGCGGCCCCGCCCACCCCAGCGCACCGACGACGAGATCGCCGTGGAGCGTTACCAGTACCTGCTGCGCACGGCGCCGCCCGAGACGATCGAGCAGGTGCACACGGAGGCGTTCAGCAAACTCACCGATGAGCAGCGGGACCTCCTCTTCCGCCAGCTCAGCGAGAGCGTCGGCGCGAGCGAACGCCCGGCGAACGCCGAGCCGGCCGCGCTGGCTCAGGCGGCCACCCGGGCGGAACTGCGGCAGCCCGGCACCCTCGCCCGCAGCTTCGGCAACCAGGGCGGCTCGGGCCAGGGCGGCCCGAGCTTCGGCAGCATGGTCGGCAGCTCCCTGCTCGGCACCGTCGCCGGCTACGTGATCGGTTCCGCGCTGGTGAGCGCCTTCCTGCCCATGGATTCCGGTTCGACGGATGCCTCCGGCGACTCGGGCGATTCCGGCGGAGGCGACTCCGGTGGAGACTCCGGCGGCGGCGACGGCGACGCGAGCGGCGGTGCCTCGGGCGGCGGAGATTTCGGCGGTGACTTCGGCGGCGGCGGAGACTTCGGCGGTGACTTCGGCTTCTGAGCCACCCGCCCCTCCACCCGCCCACGCGACTTCCCCCTGCCCCCTGCCGCGAGTGCGGGTGAATCGTCGGTTTGGACGCCCCATACCGACGATTCACCCGCACTCGTGGCCGGACGGCGGACCCGGCGGGACGACTGCCGTGCCGGGACAGTGGCGGGGCTGTAACCTGAGGATTCGCGGTGGAATGGCGTCGCGACGGCGTGTGCCGCGGCATCCGTCGGCTGAGACTGGAACAGGGCTGGTCATCGTGCGCGAAGCCGGGGTGTTGATCCTGCTGCGGCACGGCGAGAGCACCGCGAATGCCGCCGGGCTGTTCACTGGGTGTGCTCGATGCGCCGCTGTCGGAGCAGGGCATCCGCGAGGCGCACGCCGCCACCGCCCTGCTCAACCTCGCGCTGGCGGGCGAGCTCCTGCCCGGTTCCGGCGCCGGCGCCGGCGCCGACCCGCCCCCGGTCACCCTCCTCACCTCGACGCTGGCGCGCGCGCGGCAGACCGCCGACATCGTGGCCGCCGGGCTGGCCCTCCCGCCGGCCGGCTGCGACGCCGACTGGCGGCTTAATGAGCGCAATTACGGCGCCCTGACCGGCCGATCCAAGGACGATGTGCGGGCGGAGTTCGGCGAGGAACAGTTCGTGGCCTGGCGCCGCTCCGTCGACGCGGCCCCGCCGCCGATGAGTGACGCTCTCTACGACGAATTCGCCCGCTCGGCCCTGTTCCGCGGCCTGCCGCCGGCGGCCCTGACCCGCACCGAGGCGTTGAGCGAGGTGATCGAGCGGGTCGGCGCCGTCCTCGAAGAGCGAGTCGACCCGCTGCTGGCCCGCGGCCAGACGGTGCTCGTGATCGCGCACGGCAACTCGCTGCGCGCCCTGTGCGCGGTTCTCGACGGCCTGGACGACCAGCAGATCCGCGACCTGAACCTGCCCACCGGGCATCCGCTGGTCTACCGGTTCGACTCCGCCGACCGGCCCAACCCGGCCGGCGGCCGGTATCTCGACGCCGTGACCGCGCTGGCGGCGGCGGTCAGGCTCGCGAGCGAGGGCGGAACCTAGCGCGCTGCAGGCTCGTCCGTCCCGAGGGGATCCCCGCTCGCGCCGCCTCCCGGGCGCGCGCTGCCTGAGGCGCGGAGCGCCAGGAGGCGGCAGACCGTCGCGACCGCCCGCTCGAGGTTCCTCGGGCCGTCCCGAAGCGCCTGCGACAGGTCGCTGATCCCCGCCACGATCGGCACCAGAACGCTGAACCCGTGGTCGTACAGCGCCTCGGCGCCGTCGCCGATCCGGCCGGCGAACGCGATCACCGGCACATCCGCACGTGCGGCGACCTCGGCCACCCCGAGCGGGGCCTTGCCGCGGAGGGTCTGGGCATCGACGCTGCCCTCGCCGGTGAAGACGTAGTCCGCCCCGTCCAGACGCACGGCGAGGCCGGCCGCCTGCATCACCACCTCGATGCCGCGCCGCATCCGGCAGTCGAAGCAGCCCAGGAAGGCCGCGCCGAGACCGCCCGCCGCGCCGGCCCCGGACTCCCCGGCGACGTCGTATCCGGTGGTCTCGGCCAGCACCCGGGCGTAGACGGTGAGGGCCGCGTCGAGTTCGCGCACCATCACCTCGTCCGCGCCCTTCTGCGGGCCGAAGACGGCGGCGGCCCCCTCCGCGCCGAGCAGCGGGTTGGTCACGTCGCTCGCGATCTCGAACGTCGCGTCGAACAGGCGCGGGTCGAATCCGGCCAGGTCGATCCGGGCCAGCCGTGCCAGGGCGGCGCCCCCGCCGGGAAGGTCCCGGCCGTTTGCGTCGAGCAGACGCGCGCCGAGGGCGTGCAGCATCCCGGCGCCGCCGTCGGTGGTCGCCGATCCGCCCAGCCCGATCACGAACCGGCGGGCGCCCCGGTCCAGCGCATCGGTGATCAGCTGCCCCACGCCGAAGGTACTGGCGTTCCGCGGGTCGCGGTCGGCCGGGTCGATGAGCTGGATGCCCGCGGCCGCCGCGATCTCGATGATCGCCAGCCGTTCGTCGGCGACGTAGCCGTACCGGGCGACCCTCGGCCGGCCGAGCGCATCCAGGGCCTTCGCCACGATCAGGGCGCCGCCACGGGCGGCGACGAGCGCGTCAACGGTCCCCTCGCCGCCGTCCGCCATCGGCAGACCCACACACTCGGCGTCGGGGAACACGGTCCGGATGCCCCGTTCCATGGCGGCGACGGCCTCGGCCGCGGACATGGACTCCTTGAACGAGTCGGGGGCCAGAACGAACTTCATGAAACGATCCTCCCGGTCACGGATGCCCGCCGCAAACCGGACCGGGCGGCGGCGCGGCGCGTAGGCTCGAATCCATGCGATTCGGACTCTTCATACCCCAGGGCTGGCGTCACGATCTGGTCGGCATCGACCCGGCCGAGCAGTGGGCCGCCATGAGCGGCCTCGCGGCGCACGCCGACGCTGGCGACTGGGAGTCGATCTGGGTGTACGACCACTTCCACACCGTGCCGGTGCCCAGCGAAGAGGCCACCCACGAAGCCTGGACCCTGATGAGCGCGTTCGCCGCGACCACCTCCCGGGTTCGACTCGGCCAGATGTGCACCTGCATCAGCTACCGCAATCCCGCCTACCTGGCGAAGGTGGCCTCGACCATCGACATCATCTCCGGCGGACGGGTCGAGATGGGCATCGGCGCCGGCTGGTACGAGCACGAGTGGCGCGCCTATGGCTACGGCTTCCCGCGCGCCGGCGAGCGCCTGGCCCGCCTCGACGAGGGTGTGCAGATCATGCGCCAGGCCTGGACGACCGGGAAGGCCACCCTCGACGGGCAGCACTATCAGGTGGACGGCGCCATCGTGCGGCCGCTCCCGCTGCAGGACGGCGGCATCCCGATCTGGATCGCCGGCGGCGGCGAGAAGGTCACCCTGAAGATCGCGGCGAAGTACGCGGACTACACCAACTTCGACGGCTCGCCCGAGGGTTTCACGCACAAGAGCGACCTGCTCCAGGCGCACTGCGCCGCCGTCGGCACCGACTTCGACGCGATCACCCGCTCCGCGAACTACAACACCGTGATCGGGGCCACCGAGGCCGAGGTCGCCGAGCGTCTCGACGCCATCCAGGCCCGGGTCACGCCCTACCTCGGCGAGTCCCGCGCGGAGGAGTTCATGGCCGAGTACCGCAGCGGCACCGCCCAGGGCGTCGGCACGCCCGAGCAGGTCGCCCGGCGCCTGCAGGGCATGAAGGAGCGTGGCCTCGGCTACGCCATCCACTACTTCCCCGAGGCGGCCTACGACCGCTCCGGCATCGAGCTGTTCGAGCGCGAGGTCATGCCCGCGCTGCGCTAGCCGTTCTTCCCACGGCGTCCGCCCGTCCGCCCGTCCGCCCAACGAATTCGCCGCTTCCGGTCGAGTTCGACCGGCACACCACTCGAACTCGACCGCAACTGTCGAACTCGGCGCATCAGAGCGCGAGGATGGAACCCATGAGCACCATCAGGAACAGCAACACCAGCAACACCGGCAACACCGGCAACTCCAACAACACCGGCGACGCCGGGCATCCGTCGCCGACGATCGGCGCACCGGCAAGCGCCACCGCAAGCGCCACCGCCCGCATCGCCTGGCAGGAGTCCGGGCATCCCCGGTCGGCCCTGTGGCGCTCGGAGAGCGGCTGGGCCCCGTTGAAACGCGTCGTGATCGCCGACGACACGATGACCGCGGATGCCGCCTACCGCCTCGCGCAGAACGGCACCGGCATGCTCTGGCGCGGCGACTTCCTGGGCGCCCGCCAGTTGCTCAGCGCCCTCGGCCGCCGGGTCGACCGCGGCCGGCAGACGCCCGCGACCGACCTGGCCTCCGCGTTCCGACGCTACCGGTCGGAGGCCCTGCGCCGCGCGCAGTTGCTGGCCCTGGTCCTGGTCCCGTTGGACGCCGACTACACGGTGCCGCTGCGCCGCGCCCCCGATGTGCGGCAGGCCTGCACCGAGACCTACGGTCCGGCCACGGATGCCTCGGTGACCCCCCTGCGCGAGCTGCTCGGCGTGATCGGGGCGCATGAGTGGCGCACGACCGGCGTCGACGTCCCCGCGCTCGGTGCGCGCATCCACCCCCACTACGGCGTCTTCTCCCCCGTGCGCGGCGAATACCTCGACCTGGTGAACACGGCCCCGCTCCCGGACGCCGCCGCCGGCCCCACCGGCACCGCGTTCGACATCGGCACCGGTACCGGCGTGCTCGCGGCCGTGCTCGCGCGCCGCGGCATCGCTCACGTGGTCGGCACCGACCAGGAGCCGAGGGCCCTGGCCTGCGCGCGTGAGAACATAACCCGGCTCGGGCTGGCCGGTTCGGTCGACATCGTCGAAGCCGACCTGTTCCCCGCCGGGCGCGCCGACCTGGTGGTCTGCAACCCGCCGTGGATCCCCGCCTCGGCCGTCACCGCCACCGACTTCGCCGTCTACGACCCGGACAGCCGGATGCTGCGGGGTTTCCTGGCCGGACTGGCAGACCACCTCGCGCCCGCCGGCGAGGGCTGGCTCGTCCTCTCCGACATCGCCGAGCACCTGGGCCTCCGCTCCCGCGGCGCCCTGCTCGACCTGATCGAGGACGCCGGCCTGGCGGTCGTGGCCCGGCTGGACACCAAGCCGGTGCACCGCCGCGCCGCCGACACGGCCGACCCCCTGCACGCGGCCCGGTCGAAGGAAACGACCTCGCTCTGGCGGCTGACGGCGGCCTCCCCGACGGATTCCTGACCCGACTCAGCTGCTTGATCTGCTTGAGTCAGCTGAGCGGATGCGCGGCAGCGCCGCCCGCATCCGTGCCCGTGCCTGCGCTCGTTGCCGTTGCCGTTCCCTTGCCCGCGGCCAGACGCCAGCGGGACCAGGGCCAGACGCCGTCCATCTCCACCTCGAGCGAGAAGCTGAGCAGCACCCGGATCACCACGATGGCGCCCAGCACCAGCACGCTCTGCGGGGTCGGATCGACGAGGATCGTGCGGATGATGTCGGCGATGATCAGCACCTCGAGGCCGAGCAGGATGGCCCGGCCGAGGTTGCGGCGCAGCCCGGTGTAGGCGCCCGGCCGGGTGTCGGCCCGCAGCACCGCCGGCACCGCGGCGATGACCGCGGCCGCACCACCGAGCACCATGATGGCCGCACCGGCAGCCTCGACGACCCGGATGACCACGGCGATCACCTGCTCAAAGTCCATCGGCCGCGCTCCTCGCTGTGTGGTTGTTGTGACGATACCGCGCGCCGGTCGGGCCTGTCGACATCGGCGGCTGCCGATCCATCGCCCGGCAGCGACGGCGCAGCGCCGCCGCATCCGTCATGCCCGAACTCAAACGCCGCAACCGGGCCCGAGAGTCGCCGTCGCCACCCAGCGTCGCCGTCGGGACGGCGTCATTCGGCGCAATCGGCGACACTCGCCACGGGACGTCCGCACCGAACGGTGATTTTCGTCGCGGTGATGCCGGCAAAGCGGCGATTCGTTGCGAGAAGTCGCAAGAAAACACCGGCCAGCTCCCGATACTCTGGACGATGGCGCCGATGCTGGCGCCGCCGCACCATCACCAAAGCCGCGACCGCGGCACTCACGAAGGACGGGAGGTTCCCATGTCGAATTATGTTGCGCAAGACGCACTGGTCGGAGAGCCCGAGGTTCTCGAGGATGTCGCCACCCACCCGGCCTGGCTCCGCCTCAAGTCCGCCGCCACGGCGCTCCAGGCCGGCCAGGTTCAGGACGGCTCGATCCCGAACGCCGACGCCCACACGGATGCCGAGGCCCACGTCGACGTGATCATCGCGGCCATCGACGAACTCACGCCGCTGTTCCCGCACGACGCCGCCTACCTCGCGGCCTCGGTCCGGGACTTCGAGCGCTGGCGCAGCGAGGGCTTCGGCCTGCCGGACTTCTACGACTCCCTGATGGCGTTCCAGCCGCAGCAGCACCGGGCCGACGGCATCCGTCACCTGGTCGTGTTCCCGATGTACACGCAGAACGGCAGCTCGAACCGGCTGGTCGAGGCCGTGCTGATCGAGGTCATCTGGCCGGAATTCATCGACGAGCTGGAGCAGGAATACACCAACAAACTGTTCGTGCCGATTCGGTTCCTCGATTTCACGCCCGGCTACGACACCAACTCGGCCGTCCTGTTCCCCGAGACGGTCGCGATGCGCGAGATTCCCACCTTCACCTGGGGTGCGATTTTCGCCGACCGCGAGGCTGCCCGGTTCCGCCGGGTCGTGCGCGCGGCCGCCGAGATCACGCGACTCGAACTGCCGGAGGACGCCGCCGCGCTGCTCGACGACCAGCACCTGACCGAGGAAATGTTCGTCATGTGGGACCTCATCCACGACCGCACGCACATGCGCGGCGACCTGCCGTTCGACCCGTTCATGATCAAGCAGCGGATGCCGTTCTTTCTCTACTCCCTCGAGGAGCTGCGCTGCGACCTGACCGCGTTCCGCGAATCGGTCACGATCGAACGGGACGAGAGCGCCAGCCCGGAGGCGCGCCGGCACGCGAAACTGGTGCAGTACGGCGTGATCTTCGACCGGATCTTCCGGTTCTCGATCACCGGCAGCCGGGTGCGCAACTACGACGGCCTCGGAGGTCAACTGTTGTTCGCGTGGATGCATCAGCACCACGTGCTGCACTGGACCGACACGGCCCTCACCTTCGACTGGGACGGTGTCCCCGACGTGGTGATCGCGCTCGGCAAGCAGATCGACGACCTCTACTGGGCGTCGATCGACCGGCCGAAGAAGTCGCACTGGCTGGCCGCCTACGACATGATCGCGAAGACCCTCACGCCCAACCCGGCGTCGCAGTGGTCCCGCGGTCTGCCGCTGGAGGTGCTCGCCGGCTCGCCGAAGGGGTACACCGACCTGGTCCTGGACGACGAGTTCCCGCTGTCGATGTTCTTCGAGGCGCTCGACAAGAAGATGAAGTCCGTGATCGAGTCGACGGCCGGGCTCACCGGGCGTGACTGACAGCATGGGCGCAACCGAGCGGCCGGCGCCCGACGCCGGCCGCTCGGTTGACGCCGCAAGCCGCGCCGCTGCTGGCCGCACCGTGCTCATCGCCGGTGCGACCAGCGCGGCCGGTCGCGCGGTGGCGTCCGCACTGACGGATGCCGGCGCGCGCGTGATCGCGGTCGGCTCCAACGCCGAGCGCCTGCAGACGATGCAAAGTGACCTGCCCGGCCTGCTCACGTACCGCTGTGATCTCGCCGATTTCGCGGCCGTCACCGCCCTGGCCGACGCCGTTCGGGCCGACGCCGGCCCGATCGACGGCCTGATCCACCTCGTCGGCGGCTGGCGCGGCGGCGGCGGCCTGGTCGGCCAGACCGACGCGGACTGGGACTTCCTGCACGCCCACGTCGTCACCACCCTGCGCAACACCACCCGCGCCTTCAACGACGACCTGCTCGCCTCCCCGGCCGGCCGGCTGGCGATCGTCTCGTCGGTGTCGGTCGACAAACCGGCCCCCGGCGGCGCGAACTATGCCGCAGCGAAGGCCGCGGCCGAGACCTGGACCCGCGCGGTCGGCCAGGGCTTCGCGAAGGCGGGCACGGATGCCGCGGCGGTCATCTTCGTCGTGCGGGCCCTCGACGGGCTCGAAGGCCGGCTCGCGGCCGCGGTCGCGGGCCTCTGGGACGTGCCGGCGGCATCCGTCAACAACACCCGGGTTCTCCTGGCCCCGCCCGCCGCCTGACCGGTCGCCGGCAGTCCGCGGCGCGCTAACGTGGTGCGCACAGGCGACGGAGGGGCGGGCATGCTCGAGATCAGGGGTGTGAACAAGCGGTACGGCACCCGAATGGTGCTGACCGACCTGAGTTTCGGCGTCGGAGGCGGCCGGCTGACCGGCTTCGTCGGCGCCAACGGAGCCGGCAAGACCACCACCATGCGCATCATCGTGGGCGTGCTCTCCGCCGACTCCGGCACCGTCCTCCGGGACGGCGTCCCGCTCAGCGTCGACGACCGCCGCCGCTTCGGCTACATGCCCGAGGAGCGAGGCCTCTACCCGAAGATGAAGGTCGGTGAGCAACTCGTCTACCTGGCCCGCCTGCACGGGCTGAGCCCGGCATCCGCCCGCCGCAACACCGCCGAACTGCTCGAGCGCCTCGGCCTCGGCGAGCGCGCCGGCGACCTCGTGCAGTCCCTGTCGCTGGGCAACCAGCAGCGCGCCCAGATCGCGGCCGCCCTCGTGCACGACCCCGAGTTCCTGGTGCTCGACGAGCCGTTCTCCGGCCTCGACCCGATCGCGGTGGAGGCGGTCATGGAGGTGCTCGCAGGCTTCGCCGCGCAGGGCGCGCCGGTGCTGTTCTCCTCGCACCAGCTCGACATCGTCGAACGCCTCTGCGACGACCTCGTGATCATCGCCGACGGGGAGATCCGCGCGAACGGCTCCCGGGATGAGCTGCGCGAGCGTCACAGCAGCCTCCGCTTCGAGCTGCGCTGCGCCGGGGATGCCGGCTGGGTCCGGAACGTGCCCGGCATCACGGTGATCGACCTCGACGGCGGCCTCGCCGTGTTCGAAGCCGACACGGATGCCGCCAGCCAGGCCGTGCTGCGGCTGGCCGTCGAGCGCGGACCGGTGGTCTCCTTCAGCCGACAGCGACCCAGCCTCGCCGCGATCTTCAAGGAGGTCGCGCAGTGAGACCCGCCCGCACCACCGACGGGGTGCGCGCCCGCCCCCGGCATCCGGCGCCCGGCTTCGGCCGGAGCGTCTGGCTGGTCGCCACCCGCGAGATCGTCGCCCGGCTGCGCAGCAAGGCGTTCCTGATCTCGACCGGCATCCTGCTGCTCATCTCGATCGGCTCCGTCGTCGCCGGGGGCATCGCGAGCCAGAACCAGGCCCATCCGAAGGTGGCGGTGGTGGGGGCGGCCGGCCGGCTGGTGGAGCTAACCGAAGCCTTCACGGCCGTGAAGGCCGACGACGTCGCCGCGGCCGAGGCGCTGGTGCGCGCCGGAACGGTCTCCGCTGCCGTCGTCCCCGCCACCGGGGACACCTCACCGCTCGACGTCCGCGTCATCGCCCTCGACTCCGCCCCGCTGGTGCTGCTGGGCGCCCTGAGCGTGAGCCCGCCGGTGAGCCTGCTCGAGCCGTCCCCGCAGAGCGGCGGCCTGGCCTACCTGGTGGCCATCGGATTCGGGCTGGTCTTCTTCATGTCGGCGATCACGTTCGGCTCGACCATCGCGCAGAGCGTGGTGGAGGAGAAGCAGACCCGCGTGGTGGAGATCCTGATGACGACCATCCCGGTGCGGGCGCTGCTCGGCGGCAAGATCGTCGGCAATAGCGTGATGGCGTTCGGGCAGATCGTCATGATCGGGGCCCTGGTGGCGATCGGCATGGCCGCGACCGGCCAGAGCGGGCTGCTGGGCGCGATCGGTCCGTCGATCGCCCTGTTCGCGGTGTTCTTCGCGTTCGGCTTCGTGATGCTCGCCGCACTCTTCGCCGCCACCGCGTCGATGGTGTCCCGTCAGGAGGACGTCGGGTCGGCCACCTCCCCCGTGCTGGTGCTCGTGATGATCCCCTACTTCCTGGTCATCTTCTTCAACGACAACCCCACGGTGCTCGCGATCATGTCGTACATCCCGTTCTCGGCTCCGGTCGGCATGCCGATGCGCCTCTTCCTGGGCACGGCCGCGTGGTGGGAGCCGCTGGCCTCCCTGGCCATCCTGCTCGCCGCGACGCTAATGGTCATCCTGCTCGGCTCCCGCATCTACGCGAACTCCCTGCTCCGGATGGGCGCCCGGGTCACCTTCCGCCAGGCCCTCCGCGGCTAGCCCTAACCAATTCGACGGAAATTTTGCTCCCCCAAGCCGGTTTCGGCCCGAAATCGGCCGTTTGACGCAAAATCTCCGTCGAATTCGCACGACGCCCGCACAGAAGCGGAACAGCCCGATGCGCGAAGATGGAGGGGTGACTCAACTCCATGACCTTTCTTCGCGCGGGTTCGCCTCCGACAACTACTCCGGGGTCCATCCCGAGATTCTCGATGCGATCGTGTCCGCCAACGGTGCGCACCAGATCGCCTATGGCGAGGACGTCTACACCGCCCGGCTGCAGCAGGTGTTCGCCGAACACTTCGGCGAAGGTGTCGAGGCTTTCCCGGTCTTCAACGGCACCGGCGCGAACGTGATCGGCCTGCAGTCGATGCTGCCGCGCTGGGGCGCCGTGATCTGCGCGTCGACCGCCCACATCAACACGGATGAAGCGGGCGCCCCCGAAAAGGTGGCCGGCATCAAGCTCCTCACCGTCGACACCCCGGACGGCAAGCTCACCCCCGCGCTGATCGACCAGCAGGCCTGGGGCTGGGGCGACGAGCACCGGGCGCAGCCGCTGGTCGTGTCGATCACCCAGACCACCGAGCTCGGCACCGCCTACACCGTGGAGGAGGTGCGGGCCATCGCCGACCACGCGCACGCCAACGGGATGAAACTGCACATGGACGGCGCCCGCCTCTCCAACGCCGCAGCCTCGCTGGGACTGCCGTTCCGCGCCTTCACCCGCGACGCCGGCGTCGACGTGCTCAGCTTCGGCGGCACGAAGAACGGCATGATGTACGGCGAGTGCGTCGTGGTGCTGAACCCCGAGGCATCCGCCGGCCTGATCTACCTGCGAAAACTGAACATGCAGCTCGCCTCGAAGATGCGTTTCATCTCGGCCCAGCTGATCGCGCTGCTCGGCGGCGACCTCTGGCTGCGCAACGCCGGCCACGCCAACGCCATGGCCAAGCGGCTGCGCACCGCCCTCGAGGCCGGGATCGCCGACAGGTCCGTCACCGGAGTGACGTTCACCCAGGCCACCCAGGCCAACGCCATCTTCGCGGTGCTGCCGCCGGGGGTGGCCGACCGCCTGCGCGGTTCGTTCCGTTTCTACGACTGGGACCCGGCCACCAATGAGGTGCGCTGGATGTGCGGCTACGACACCGAGGAAGCCGACATCGACGCCTTCGTCGTGGCCCTGATCAGAGAGCTGGCCGTCTGATGAACGTTTTCGAGAACAAGCCCTGGCTCGGCTCCTACGCCGCGGGCGTACCGAGCACCATCACCGAGCCGACCGAGACGCTCTCCGACATGATCGAGATGTCCGCGCACCACTTCCGCGAGAACGTGGCCCTCGATTTCTTCGGCGCCACGACCACGTATGCGCAGCTCGGCGAGCAGATTTCGCGGGTGGCCAACGGGCTGCTCCGGCTCGGCGTCAAGCCCGGCGACCGGGTGGCGCTCGTGCTGCCGAACTGCCCGCAGCACGTCGTCGCGTTCTACGCCGCGCTGCGCCTGGGCGCGGTCGTCGTCGAGCACAACCCGCTCTACACCGAACGCGAGCTGCGGCACCAGTTCGAGGACCACGGCGCCACCCTGGCCATCGTCTGGGACAAGGTCTACCAGACCGTGTCCGACTTCCCCGCCGACATGGGCCTGCGCACCGTGGTCGCCGTCGACCTGACGGATGCGATGCCCCTCTCCAAGCGTTTCCTCCTGCGCCTGCCCGTGGCCAAGGCCCGCGAGTCCCGCGACGCGCTCACCGCCGGCCCGCTGCGCAAGGGCGCGCTGACCTGGCGTTCGCTGGTGGATTCACGGAAGCTCCGCCACAACCACCCGCGCCCGCAGATCACCGACACGGCCGTTCTGCAGTACACCAGCGGCACCACCGGCACCCCGAAGGGCGCCATTCTCAGCCACTTCAACCTGCGCGCGAACGCGCTGCAGGGCGAGGCGTGGGTGCCCGGGCTGCACCGGGGCGAAGAGGTCTTCTACGCCGTGCTGCCCATGTTCCACGCCTACGGCCTGACTCTGTGCCTCACCTACGCGATGGCCACCGGCGCCCGGCTGGTGCTGTTCCCCAAGTTCGACGAGAAGCTGCTGCTCGATGCGGCCCGCCGCACCCCGCCCACGTTCATGCCGGCGGTCCCGCCGATCTACGACCGGCTGATGCGCGCCGCGGAGAAGAAGAACGTGAGCCTGCGCAGCATCCGTTTCGCCATTTCGGGCGCGATGAGCCTGCCGGTGTCGATCGTGGAGCGCTGGGAGAAGGCGACCGGCGGACTGCTGGTCGAGGGCTACGGCGTGACCGAGGCCTCCCCGATCGCCGTCGGCAACCCGATGGGCCCGACAAGGCGTCCCGGCACGGTGGGCGTGCCGTTCCCGAGCACGGAGATCCGGGTGATCGACCCGGCGGACCCGACCGTCGACCGCGGCATCGAGGAGGAGGGCGAGCTGCTCATCCGCGGCCCGCAGGTCTTCTCCGGCTACTGGGACCAGCCGAGCGAAACGGCCAAGGTGCTGCTCGAGGGCGGCTGGCTGCGCACCGGCGACATCGTGCGCGTCTCGGCCGATGGGTTCATCACGGTCGTCGACCGCATCAAGGAGCTCATCATCACCGGAGGCTTCAACGTGTCGCCGTCGGAGGTGGAGGCGGCCCTTCTGTCGCACCCGGACGTCGCCGACGCCGCCGCCGTCGGGCTGCCCAGCGCGAACGGGGGCGAGGATGTCGTCGCCGTCGTCGTCCTGGCGGAGGGGACCAGCCTCGATGTCGAGGCCCTGCGCACCCATTGCCGCACCCGGCTCTCGGCCTACAAGGTGCCCCGCCGGATCGTGCAGGTCGACGAGCTCCCCCGCTCCCTGATCGGCAAGGTGCTCCGCCGCGAGGTGCGCAACGGACTCACCGAGCAGTAGCCCCGCCCGCACCGCGCCCCTCCTGGGAGAGGTTCGGCGAGCACGCGGTCCTGAGCGATGCCGCGGACGAGCCCGCGGAATAGATCCCGGCGCCCCGCGTTGAAGTGGATGGGTCAGCGTTGCCCCTCCACTCTCCACCGAAAGACGGCTCCATGACCCTCATCACCGACACCATCAGCCGCGCCGCCGACACGGCGTCGCCCATCCTGCCCGTCCTCTCGGCCCGCTGGAGCCCGCGCGGCTTCGACCCGGCCGCCCTGGTCGACGAAGACACCCTGACCACCGTGTTCGAGGCCGCCCGGTGGGCTCCGTCGGCCAGCAACATCCAGCCGGCCCGCTTCATCGTCGCCCGGCGCGGGTCCGACAGCTTCGCCAGGATCCACGCCACCCTGATGGGATTCAACAAGGCCTGGGCGGATGCCGCATCCGTGTTGATCGTGAACGTCGCCACCCTGCCGGTCGGCGAGGAGCGCGCCAACCCGTGGGCCCGCTACGACCTCGGCCAGGCGGTCGCGCACCTGACGATCCAGGCGCAGCACGAGGGCTTGCACACCCACCAGCTCGGCGGATTCGACGGGCCGGCGCTGGCCCTCTACTTCGGCCTGGCCGAGAACCAGGCCGTCGTGTCCGTGACCGCGCTGGGCATGCTCGGCGACGTCGGCCTGCTCTCCCCCGAGCTGCAGGAGCGCGAATCCGCCCCCCGCACCCGCAAACCCCTCGCCGAGCTGCTCCTCGTCAACGACTGACCCCTGCTGGCTGCTGGCTGCTGGCTGCTGGCTGCTGGCTGCTGGCTGCTGGCTGCTGGCTGCTGGCTGCTGGCTGCTGGCTGCTGGCTGCTGGCTGCTGGCTGCTCCAAAGTGCCCGTTCCGGTCGAGAGTGCCCGCTACGCCGGCAACTCTCGACCGGAACGGGCACTCTCGCCGCATCCGCTCGCGCGAAGGGCCCCCTCACGACTCGTGAGGGGGCCCTTCACCTGTGCCGAAGGCGCGCCGGCTACGGGCGCAGCAGCACCTTGATGGCGCGGCGCTCGTCCATGGCGGCGTAGGCCTCGGCCACCTCGGTCAGCGGCAGCTGCAGGTCGAACACGCGCCCCGGGTTGATGGCGCCCGAGAGCACCTCCGGCAGCAGTTCCTCAACGTATCCGCGCACGGATGCGACGCCGCCGTTCAGTCCCACATTGCGGCCGAACAGCGGCCGAACCTCGATCGGGCCGCCGGTGGGAACGCCCACGTAGCCGACCATTCCGCCGGGCCGAGCCGACGCGATGGCCTGCTCCATCGACTCCTTGGTGCCGACGCACTCGAGCACGCAATCCGCGCCGATGCCGTCGAAGAGCTCACGGATCCGGGCCACGCCGGCCTCGCCGCGCTCCTCGACCACGTCGGTCGCACCGAATTCGCGGGCCACGAGCCGCCGTTCGGGGTGGCGGGACATGGCGACGATCCGGGAGGCCCCGAGTCGCTTGGCCGCGATGATGGCGCAGAGGCCGACCGCACCGTCGCCGACGACGACAACGGTGCTGCCGGTCGTCACGCCGGCGGAGACCGCGGCGTGGTGCCCGGTGCCCATCACGTCGGCGAGGGTCAGCAGGCCGGGGACCTGGTCCTCGGTGGGCAGCGTCGGCGTCGCCACGAGGGAACCGTCGGCGTGCGGCACGCGCACCTTCTCGCCCTGGGCGCCGTCGGCGAAGCCGCCGAGCTGGTCGTCCGCGCCCCACCAGCCGCCGTGCAGGCAGGAGGTGCTGGTGCCGTTCTGGCAGTTGAGGCAGGTGTTGTCGCAGTCATAGAACGGCGCGATGACGAAGTCGCCGACCTTGATCTTCGTGACGTCGGCGCCGATTTCCTCGACGATGCCGACGAACTCGTGGCCGATTCGTTTCGGCTCGTCGGTGGGCTGGATGCCCCGGTAGGGCCACAGGTCTGAGCCGCAGACGCAGGCTGCGACGACACGCACGATGGCGTCACCGCCGGTGGAGAGAATCGGATCGGGTACTTCTTCGAGGCGGATGTCCCGTTCCCCGTAAATCACTGTTGCACGCATGGTTCGAGCCTAGGCCAGCCCCCTGAACCTCATCGGTTCCGGCCCCCCCCTCCGCCCGTATTCCCGCCGAATTCCGCTGCTCGCGCAACCGGTGCGCACCACGCCGATCGGCGGCCACGCTCACCAATTCGACGGAGATTTTGCGTTAAAAGCCCGTTCGCGCCGGGTTCGGGGCCGTTTTCGGCAAAATCTCCGTCGAATTGGTTACAGCAGCGCGTCGTCGTCGAGGTCGGCCGGGTCCACCACTAGCAGGGGCACGGATGCGACGACCAGCGAGTCCCCGTCCGACGCCAGGTCCACGCGAACCGTGTCCCCGTCGCGCACGGTGCCGGACAGAATCGCGGTCGCCAGGCGGTCGTCGATCTCGGTCTGCATCAGGCGCCGCAACGGGCGGGCCCCGTAGATCGGGTCGTAGCCGCGCTCGGCCAGCCAGGTGCGGGCATCCGGGGTCACCCCCAACTCGAGCCGGCGCTCGACCAGTCGCTTCTCCAGCCGGTCCACGAGCAGCCCGACGATCTGGCCGAGGTCCTCCATCGACAGCGACTCGAACACGACGATGTCGTCGAGACGGTTGACGAACTCGGGCTTGAACGTCTGGCGCACGAGCGCCTGCACGGCCGCCTCCTTCTCGTCCCGGCTGAGCACCGGGTCGATCAGGAACGCCGACCCGAGGTTCGAGGTCAGCACGAGGATCGTGTTGCGGAAGTCCACGGTGCGGCCCTGGCCATCCGTCAACCGGCCGTCGTCGAGCACCTGCAGCAAGACGTCGAAGACCTCCGGATGCGCCTTCTCCACCTCGTCGAACAGGATCACCGAATACGGGCGGCGGCGAACGGCCTCCGTCAGTTGCCCGCCCTGCTCGTAGCCGACGTAGCCGGGGGGCGCCCCGACCAGTCGGGACACGGAGAACTTCTCCCCGTACTCGCTCATGTCGATGCGCACCATGGCCTTCTCGTCGTCGAAGAGGAATTCGGCGAGCGCCTTGGCGAGCTCCGTCTTGCCCACGCCGGTCGGTCCGAGGAACAGGAACGAGCCGGTGGGCCGGTCCGGGTCGGAGATTCCGGCCCGGCTGCGGCGCACCGCATCGGCGACGGCCCGCACGGCCTGCTTCTGCCCGATCAGGCGGTGCCCCAGCTCACCCTCGAGGTTGAGCAGCTTCTCCGTCTCGCCCTGCAGCAGACGGCCGACCGGGATGCCGGTCCACATGGCCACCACCGCGGCGATGTCCTCCGCGGTGACCTGCTCGTTGACCATCCGGGGGCCCTCAGACTCCGACTTCTCCGCTGCGGCCAGCTCCTTCTCCATCACCGGGATGTCCCCGTACAGCAGCCTCGACGCCTTCTCCAGGTTGCCCTCGCGCTGGGCGCGATCCGCCGCGATCCGCGCGGTGTCGAGCCGCTCTTTGAGCTCGCCGACCCGGTTCAGCGACGCGCGCTCCTTGTCCCAGCGCGCCTGCAGCTCTTTCAGGTTCACCTCTCGTTCCGCGAGGTCCGTCCGCAGCTTCTCGAGCCGCGCCTTCGAGGCGTCGTCCTTCTCCTTCTTGAGGGCGAGTTCCTCGAGTTTCAACCTGTCCACGCTGCGCCGCAGCTCGTCGATCTCGACCGGGGCGGAGTCGATCTCCATCCGCAGCCGGCTGGCGGCCTCGTCGATGAGGTCGATGGCCTTGTCCGGCAGCTGGCGTGCGGTGATGTACCGGTTCGAGAGGGATGCCGCGGCCACCAGCGCCGCGTCCGCGATCGACACCTTGTGGTGGGCCTCGTAACGCTCCTTGAGCCCGCGCAGGATGGCAACGGTGTCCTCGACGCTGGGCTCGTCGACCAGCACCGGTTGGAAGCGGCGCTCGAGCGCCGCATCCTTCTCGATGAATTCGCGGTACTCGTTCAGCGTCGTGGCGCCGATCAGGCGCAGCTCGCCGCGGGCGAGCATGGGCTTGAGCATGTTGGAGGCGGCCACGGATCCCTCCCCGCCGCCGGCACCCATCAGGGTGTGCAGTTCGTCGACGAAGGTGATGATCTGGCCCTCGGCGTCGTTGATCTCCTTGAGCACCGCCTTGAGCCGTTCCTCGAACTCGCCGCGGTACTTCGCCCCTGCCACGAGGGCCGCCAGGTCGAGGGAGACCAGCTGCTTGCCCTTGAGCGAGTCGGCCACGTCGCCGGCGACGATGCGCTGGGCCAGCCCCTCCACCACCGCGGTCTTGCCGACACCGGGTTCCCCGATCAGCACCGGGTTGTTCTTGGTGCGACGGGTGAGCACCTGGCTGACCCGGCGAATCTCCGCGTCGCGCCCGATCACCGGGTCGAGCTTGCCGCTCTTGGCGATCTCGGTGAGATTGACGCCGTACTGCTCGAGCGCCGTCTTGGCTTCTTCCTGGGGCGGTTGCTGACCTGCTTGCATCAGAGGATCCTCTCTCGGGGCCGGCCGCTCACGCCGCCTCGCGGCGAAAGCTGAGCCTGTTGGACTCAAGATTAGGTGAGAATCCGACATCGCACTAGCGGCGCGAGGCCCGTCCTCCAGCTCATTCCGGCGGCACGTCCGTCGGCGTTCCGGCGGCACGCTCCAGGGCAGCAGGGCGGGCCTCGAAACGCCCCTGGTATCCGGTCTCGTCTGTCAGCTGCCATACTTACCGAAGAAATGATCTGTTTCTTCACTCAGCGCAGAGGATGAGACCCGTGGCAACCCCCACCCTCAAAAACTTCATCAATGGCCGGTTCGTCGAACCGAACGGCACCGCACTGCTCGACATCGTCGATCCCACGACCGGCCGGCTCGTCGCCCGGGCCCCCGTTTCCACTCCCGGCGATGTCGACGACGCCATGACGGCCGCGCAGACCGCATTCCGCAGCTGGCGCCGCACGACCCCGTCCGAGCGGCAGCGGGCGCTGCTGCGCCTGGCCGACGCGATCGACGCGAACAGCTACGCCATCGTTGAAGCCCAGCACCGCAACACCGGCCAGCCGCGCGCCACGATCGCGAGCGACGAGGTCGCGGCCGGAGCCGACCAGCTGCGTTTCTTCGCCGGCGCGGCCCGGCTGCTGGAGGGCAAGTCGGCGGGCGAGTACCTGCCGGGCATGACCTCCTGGGTGCGGCGCGAGCCGATCGGGGTCGTCGGCCAGGTCACGCCCTGGAACTTCCCGTTCCTGATGGCCGTCTGGAAGATCGGCCCGGCACTGGCTGCCGGCAACACCCTCGTGCTCAAGCCCAGCGACACCACCCCCGAATCCACCCTCGAACTCGCTCGGATCAGCCAGGGCATCCTGCCCGACGGCGTGATGAACATCGTCCTCGGCGACGGGGGCACGGGTGCGGCCATCGTCGAGCACCCGGTGCCCGGCCTCGTCTCCATCACCGGCAGCGTGCGGGCCGGCATGGCGGTTGCCAGCGGCGCCGCAAAGACCCTCAAGCGGGCCCACCTCGAGTTGGGCGGCAAGGCCCCGGCCATCGTCTTCGCCGACGTGGATGTCGCGAAGACCGCTGCCGAGATCGCCGACTTCTCCTTCTACAACGCCGGCCAGGACTGCACGGCCATCACCCGCGTGCTCGTGCACGAGTCCATTCACGACGAATTCGTCGAGGCCTTCGTCGCCGAGGCCCGCACCCGCAGCACCGGCTCAGCCGACGACGCGGACAACTACTTCGGCCCGCTGAACAACGTCAACCACTTCGGGGACGTCGTACGAAAGGTCGCGGCCCTCCCCGACCACGCCGTCATCGCCACCGGCGGCCACCAGATCGGCACCGACGGTTTCTTCTTCGAGCCGACGGTCGTCACCCACGTGCGGCAGAGCGATGCCATCGTGCAGGAGGAGACGTTCGGTCCGGTGATCACCGTGCAGTCCTTCGGGTCCGAGGAAGACGCGGTCACGCTCGCCAACGACGTGAACTACGCCCTCGCGTCGAGCGTCTGGACCCTCGACCACGGCACCGCCATGCGGGTCTCCCGGGACCTGGATTTCGGGGCGGTGTGGATCAATACGCACATCCTGCTGACCGCGGAGATGCCCCACGGCGGGTTTAAGTACTCCGGCTATGGCAAGGACCTGTCGATGTACGGTGTGGAGGACTACACGCGCATCAAACACGTCATGAGCTCCCTCGAATAGCAGGCCGCACCAGAAGACACCGTCCCAATCACGATCCCGCTCCGACAAGAACAGAGGACTCCCGTTGACCTTTCATCCGTTAGACCCGCTGGCCGCAGCCGAGTTCACCGCCGCCGCCGGCATTCTCGCCCGTGAGCGGGGAGTGGCGGAGGGCTGGCGCTTCGCCTCGATCGAACTGGTCGAACCGGCCAAGAGCGTCATCGCCGAGTTCGCCTCCTCCGGCGTCGCGCCCGAGCGCCTGGCCCGCCTCGTCGTGCTCAACCGCGCCGAGAACACCACCTGGGTGGCCGTCGTGTCGCTCACCACCGACACCCTGCTCGAGTGGGGCAACGTGCCCGGCGTGCAGGCGAACTTCACCGTGGACGAGTGGGACGAAGCGGATGCCGCCCTGCGCGCGCACCCCGACGTGATCACCGCCCTCGCCAAGCGCGGCATCGTCGATCTGGACAATGTCTTCATCGACACCTGGACCTACGGTGACGCCGTCATCCCTGACCAGTACCGCGGGCGTCGGCTGGGCTGGGCTGACATCTGGGTCAGGGCCTCCACCACCGGCAACCCGTACGCCGGGCCGGTGAGCGGCCTGCACTTCGTGATCGATGTGAACACCATGGAGTTGCTCGAGATCGAGGACTCCTTCACGATCCCGCGTCCCGAGGTGATGGGCGAGTACGTGCCGCACCTGATTCCGGAGCGCATCCGGGAGAAGAGCAAGCGACCGCCGATCAAACCGCTCGACATCGTGCAGTCTGACGGACCGAGCTTCTCCCTCGACGGCAACCTCGTCGAGTGGCAGAACTGGTCGCTGCGGGTCGGCTTCAACTACCGCGAGGGCATGACCCTGCACAATGTGGGCTATCGGGACGGCGACCGGCTGCGCCCGATCGCCAACCGGCTGTCGTTCGCCGAGATGGTCGTGCCCTACCGCGACCCCAGCATCGACCACTTCCGCCGCACCGCCTTCGACATCGGCGAATGGGGCCTGGGCTTCATGACCACCTCGCTCGAGCTGGGCTGCGACTGCCTCGGCGAGATCCGCTATCTCGACGCCGTGCTGCACAACAGCAAGGGCGAGCCGTACACGATCCCGAACGCGTTCTGCATCCACGAGGAAGACAACGCGGTCCTCTGGAAGCACGTCGACCACAACGGCAGCGCCGAGGTGAGACGGATGCGCCGCCTCGTCGTGTCCTTCCACGTCACGGTCGCGAACTACGAGTACCTCGTCTACTGGCGCTTCTACCAGGACGGCAACATGGAGTGCGAGGTTCGCGCCACCGGCATCATGGTGGTCACGCACCTCGAGGAGGGGCAGGGCCACCCCAACGGCACCCTCGTCGACAAGCGCACCTACGCGCCGTTCCACCAGCACTTCATCGTGGCCCGGATGGATCTCGACATCGACGGCCCCGAGAACACGGTGTTCCGCACCGAAACCCGGATCGAGCCCATCAACGAGGCCAACCCGCTCGGCCTCGCCCTCACCCAGCAGAACACGCCGGTGGAGACCGAAGGGTTCGACGACTACAACTGGGACACCCAGCGCGCCTGGAAGGTCGTGAACGAGAACTCGATGAACGGCCTGGGCACGCCGGTGTCGTACAAACTCGTCCCCGGCGCGGCCATCCCGTCGTTCTTCGACCCGGCGGCGCCCGCGTTCCAGCGCGCCCAGGTGATCGGGCACACGGTCTGGGTCACCCCGAACGACGAGTCAGAACGCTGGCCGTGCGGCGAGTTCGTGAACCAGAGCGCCGTGGACCACGGGCTGCCCGAATGGATCCAGGCCGAACGCCCCGTGCGTAACACCGACCTCGTGCTCTGGTACGTCTTCGGCATCCACCACATCACCCGGCCCGAAGAGTGGCCGATCATGCCGGCCGACACCGTCTCCTTCTGGCTCAAGCCGGTCGGATTCTTCGACCGCAACCCGTCGCTCGACGTGGAACCGAGTCCCAGCGCGCACTGCGCTCCCGCGGCGGGCGACCACGCCGGGCACGCCGGGCACGCCGGGCACTCCGACCACGCCCATGAACACTGAGGAGACCAGCGTGACCCGAGTAGCCAACTACGTCGTCGCCTACGAAGCGACCGAACGGGGGAATGACACCGTCGAGCTGGGTGTCGCCCTCGCGCGCCTGACCAGGTCAGAGCTCCGCCTGTGCCTGGTGCTCCCGCACCACGCCTCCACCGTGCCGGCGCGGGTCGGCGCCGCCTCGTCGCCCGATTACCAGGCGCTCCTCGAGGAGCAGGCCCTCGAGTGGCTCGAGCAGGGTCGGGCCCGGGTCCCAGCGGACGTGGTCGCCACCACTCACCTGCTCTATGCCGACTCGACCACGGAAGGCCTGCTCCAGGCGGCCGCCACCTTCGACTCCGACCGCATCGTCGTCGGGGCTTCGCGCCGCGGCCTGATGAACCGGTTCACGATCGGAAGCGTGGCGAACGCGCTGCTGCACTCATCCCCGGTGCCCGTCGCCCTCGCGCCGCGCGGCTACACAGCCCCCGAGCAGCTCACCCGGATCACCTGCGCGATCGGCACCCGGCCGGGCTGGACCCCGCTGCTCGACTCCCTGCTGGCCTTCTCGGAAGGCCTCACGGTCGACCTGCGTTTCGTCACCCTCGTCGAGGTCGACGCCGGCCGCGGCCACCCCGTCGATCACGCCGGGAGCCAGGCCCACCTCGCCAGCGTGCTCGAGTACTTCTCGACCCGCTCGCGCGCCCATGGCGAGATCACCACCGAGGTCGCGTCCGGCCACAGCGTCGAAGCCGCGATCGAGGCCCTCGACTGGCAGAAGACCGAGATCGCCTTCGTCGGCTCCAGCCGGCTGGCTCAACCCACCACGATCTTCCTCGGCATCACCGCACATCGGATGCTGCACGCACTCCCCGTTCCCCTCATCGTGGTTCCCACCGGCACTGACGCCCGTAAGCCGCACTGACCGAAAGGACAGTCACATGACTACCCACTCCCCCTCCTCCGGCCCAACGCCGGGGGCATCCGACTCCGGCACCGGCGGGATCTCCTCGAAGGGCCTCAGCGCCGGCTCGATCGGTCTGCTCGGGGCCACGGTCATCGGCATCTCGTGCATCGCGCCGGCCTACACCCTCACGGCCTCCCTCGGCCCGACCGTCGCGGCCGTCGGCACCCAGATGCCGGGCATCTTCCTGGTCGGCTTCATCCCGATGCTGCTCGTGGCGCTCGGCTACCGTGAACTCAACAACGCCATGCCGGATGCCGGCACCTCCTTCACCTGGGCCACCCGCGCCTTCGGGCCATGGCTGGGCTGGATGGGCGGCTGGGGACTCATCGTGGCGACCGTGGTCGTCCTATCGAACCTCGCCGGCGTCGCCGTCGACTTCTTCTATCTCATGCTGGCCCAGCTCTTCGGCAACCCCGACCTCGCCGACCTCACCGGCAACGTGCTGATCAACGTGCTCACCTGTCTGGTGTTCATGGTGGCGGCCTGTTACATCTCCTACCGCGGCATGGAGACCACCAAGGCGGTGCAGTACGTGCTCGTGGCCTTCCAGCTGATCGTGCTGGTCTGGTTCAGCGTCGCCGCCCTGGTGCAGGTCGCCGAAGGCAGCGCCTTCGATGCCCTCGCCTTCAGCGCGGACTGGTTCAACCCGTTCCTCGCCCCCTCGTTCACTGCGTTCGCCGCGGGCGTCTCGCTCTCGATCTTCATCTTCTGGGGCTGGGACGTCACCCTCACCATGAACGAGGAGACCAGGAACCCCAAGACCACCCCCGGGCGCGCGGCCACGCTCACCGTGGGCATCATCTTCGCGCTGTACATCCTGATCGCGGTCGCGACCCTGATGTTCTCCGGCGTCGGAACCGGCGCACTGGGTCTCGGCAACGAGGAGATCCAGGGCAATGTGTTCGCCGCCCTCGCCGGGCCGGTGATGGGCCCCTTCGCCATCCTGATGTCGCTGGCGGTGCTGTCGAGTTCAGCCGCGTCCCTGCAGTCCACCTTCGTCGGGCCGGCGCGCACAATGCTGTCGATGGGGCACTACCAGGCCTTCCCCAAGCGGTTCGCGTCGATCAGCCCCCGCTACAAGTCGCCGGGTTTCGCCACCCTGATGGCCGGCATCGTGGCCTGGGGTTTCTACGCCGTGATGCGGGTGCTCAGCACCGACGTGCTCACCGACACGATCCTCACCCTGGGCATGATGATCTGCTTCTACTACGGGGTCACCGCGTTTGCGTGTGTCTGGTACTTCCGTTCCGAGGCCCTCGGCACCATCCGCGCGTTCCTGCTCAAGTTCCTGGCGCCGCTGCTCGGCGGCGTCATCCTGCTCGTCATTTTCGCGACCACGCTGTACGACAGCATGAACCCTGAGTACGGCAGCGGCTCGAACATCGGTGGGGTCGGACTCGTGTTCATCCTCGCAATGGTGCTCTTCATCGGCGGGATCGTGCTCATGCTGATTCAGCGCAGCGTCAACCCGGCCTTCTTCCAGGGCAAGACGCTCACGCAGGGGTCCTCCAAGGAGCACCTGCACATGCAGTAACCGTGATCATGCGCATGGGAGAATGAGGACCGACCACCGGATGGAATCGTCTCCCCTATGCCTTACACCCTGACCTCTCACGAGATCGCACTGCTCGTGGGCAGCCAGGCCTTCTCGCGGGGCGAACGCTATGCCCGCACTGGACATGTCGCCTCCTCGGCCTGGTCCAGTACCGGCACGCAGCTCTTCGGAGAGGTCGAGGGCTCGAGCCCCAGTCCGTACAGCGTGAGCGTGTCGTTCACAGTGGGCGCCTCCGGGGCCGTGCTGAAGGCATCCGGGGTCTGCACCTGCCCGGTGACACGCAACTGCAAGCATGTCGCGGCCCTGCTCGTCGACAGCGGAATCGCCATCGCCGAAGCGGCCCGGGACCTGACCGGACCCGGGAGCCCCCGGTCCGAGCCGCCCACCGGGCCACCCACCGGTCCCGCCGTCCACTCGTCTCCGCCATTGTTTCCGTCGTCGTCCCGTTCGGCGCCCCGTTCGTCGACGCCGACGTGGCGGAGCGCCCTGGCGCCCCTGACCCGGCCGGATGTCCAGCCCGCCGGCACGAGTCTGGGCCTGGCCCTGCAGTTCCAGCTGCTCGCGCCGGAACGCACGTCATTCGCCGACTCGACCCCCGTTCGGCGCCTGGTCGCCCGCCCGATGATCATGGGCAAGAAGGGCAAGTGGATCCGCGGCAGCATCACCTGGGACAACATGACCTACGACCGCGGGGCACTCGATCAGGCGCAGTTGCGCGTGCTCTCGGCCCTGTACGCGCTGCATTCCGCGGGCCGCCCGTACTACGCGGCCGCCAGCCAGTGGATCCGGGTCGACGCCTTCCCCGACCGGTCGTTCTGGGACCTGCTCGAGGAGGCGCGCGCCGCCCGGCTGGCCCTGATCTCCGCCACGGCCGGTCAGGAGCCTGTGCTCGTGTCCGCCGAGGCGGCCGGCCTGCAACTGGACATCCGGCGGTCGCCGGCCGGGCTCACCCTGGCCCCGGCGGTGGTCCTCGGCGACCGCCCGCTGCCGCGCCGCGGGTTCGGCTTCATCGGCGAACCCGCCCACGGCGTCTACAGCTGGGAAGACGTGGCCGGCGTGGCCGAACCGCGGCTCACACTGGCGCCGCTGACCGGCCCGATCGACCGCGAACTCCGCGGCCTCGCCATGGCCGACTCGATCGCCATCCCCCCGGCCGACGAGCCCGCCTTCCTGGCCGAGTTCTACCCGTTCCTCCGCAACCGGGTGTCCCTGACCAGCCGGGACGACTCCTTCCAGCCGCCGGAGTCCCCGCAGCCGGTCCTGGCCCTGACCCTCACCCACCAGCCGGATGCCCGGATCACCCTGCACTGGGACTGGCGCTATCCCGGCTACCGGCAGGCCCTTCGGCCCACGCCGAACGACACCCGCTACCGCGACACCGCCGGCGAGGAACGCATCCTTCGCGGCATCCGGGACCCCCTGGTCGAGTTCCCCGGCCTGGTCGGGGAACAGGCCGGCCGGCCCCTCCTGATCGAGCAGGCCACCCTCGCCGGACCTCCGATGATCGAGTTCCTCGACACCGTGATACCCGTCCTGGAGTCGTCGCCGGACGTGGAGGTGAGCGTCTCCGCGGATGCCCCACAGTACCGCCCGGCCGACGCTCCGCCGGTGATCAGCGTCGGCACCTCCGCCCGCGCCGACGACCGCGACTGGTTCGACCTGCAGGTGAGCGTCAGCATCGATGGCGAGGAAATCCCGTTCGACGGCCTGTTCCGGGCGCTGGCCACCGGGCAGCAGCTGATGATCCTCGAGAGCGGCACCTACTTCAGCCTCGACCGGCCCGAACTGCACGCGCTGCGCCGCCTGATCGAGGAGGCCCGAAGCCTGCAGGATGCCGGCGCCGGCGCCGGCGCCGGACCCCTGGGAATCAGCCCGTTCCAGGCCGACCTCTGGGAGGAACTGCAGGCCCTAGGGATCGTGGCCGGACAGGCGGCGGCGTGGCGGGAGACGGTGTCCGGCCTGACCGATGTCGCCCGGATCCCGCCACTGGCCGTGCCGGAGCAGGTTCAGGCCACCCTCCGCGCCTACCAGCAGTCCGGGTTCGAGTGGCTGGGTTTCCTCTACGACCACCAGCTCGGCGGAATCCTGGCCGACGACATGGGGCTCGGCAAGACCCTGCAGACGATCGCCCTGATGGAACGGGTGCGGGAGCAGCCGGGGCCCTCGGCGCCGTTCCTGGTCGTGGCACCCACCAGCGTCGTCTCCAACTGGGCCGCCGAGTGCGCCCGGTTCGCGCCCGGCCTCCGCGTCGAGGCGATCACGGAGACCGCCGGGAAGCGCAGCCGCACCCTGGCCTCCCTGCACGCCGGCGCCGATGTCGTCGTCACCTCGTACACGCTGTTCCGCCTGGATTTCGGCGACTACGACGCCCTGGCCTGGTCGGGGCTCCTCCTCGACGAGGCCCAGTTCGTGAAGAACCACAAGTCCAGGGCCCACCAGTGCGCCCGCCGCCTGACGACCCCGTTCAAGCTCGCGATCACCGGCACCCCGCTGGAGAACAACCTGATGGAGTTCTGGTCGCTGCTCTCGATCACCGCGCCGGGGCTCTTCCCGAGCCCCGGGAGGTTCGTCGACTACTACCAGAAACCGATCGAGAAGGATGCCGACGGTGAGAAGCTCGACCAGCTGCGCCGCCGCATCCGCCCGTTCATGCTGCGCCGCACCAAGGAGCAGGTGGCCGGTGACCTGCCGGCCAAGCAGGAGCAGGTTTTGGAGGTGACCCTGCACCCGAAGCACCGGGTCGTGTACGACACCCACCTGCAGCGGGAACGGCAGAAGGTGCTCGGGCTGATCGACGACCTGAACTCGAACCGGTTCGAGATCTTCCGCTCGCTCACCATGCTGCGCCAGCTCAGCCTGGACGCGAGTCTCTACGACGAGAAGTATGCCGACACCCCGTCGACCAAGCTCGACGTGCTCCTCGAACTGCTGGGCGACATCGTGGCCGGCGGGCACCGCACCCTCATCTTCAGCCAGTTCACCCAGTACCTGGGCAAGGCGCGCACCCGACTGGATGCCGCCGGGATCAGCTACTCCTACCTGGACGGCAAGACCCGCAACCGGGCGAAGGTCATCAGCGACTTCAAGACCGGCGACGACTCGGTCTTCCTGATCAGCCTCAAGGCCGGCGGTTTCGGGCTGAACCTCACCGAGGCCGACTACGCCATCCTGCTCGACCCGTGGTGGAACCCGGCCACGGAGGCCCAGGCGGTCGACCGCATGCACCGCATCGGGCAGACGAAGAACGTCTTCGTCTACCGGCTGGTGTCCAGCGACACGATCGAGGAGAAGGTGATGGCCCTCAAGGCCACGAAGGCCCGCCTGTTCGAGAGCGTGATGACGAATGGGGCGGCCCGCGGCACGGCGCTCACCGCCGCCGACATCCGCGAGCTCCTCGCCTGATCCCCTCACGGCCCCGCGCCGGTAGGCTTTTGAGCAACAGTCACCTGGCTGCAGCCCGATCAACGAGGTGCCCCATTCCTCAGCACACCCCTTCCAGCCCCCGCACCGACCCCACCGTCATCGGCGCCGCCGGGTGGCCGTCCGAGCTGGTCGAGGCTGTGCGCGCCTCGGTCGAGGCGGCCGCGCACGCGGCCCGGCCGTGGGTGGGCCGCGGCGACAAGAACGCCGCGGACCAGGCCGCCGTTTCGGCCATGCGCGCCGTCCTGATGACCGCGCCGTTCACCGGAACCGTCGTCATCGGCGAGGGCGAGAAGGACCAGGCGCCCATGCTCGCCAATGGGGAGCGCCTCGGCTCGGGCCTCGGACCGGAGTGCGACATCGCGGTCGACCCGCTTGACGGCACCACCCTCGCCGCCCTCGGATTGCCGGGAGCGGTCTGCGTGATCGCCCTCGCCCCGCGGGGAACGATGTTCGACCCGGCCGGGGTCTTCTACATGGACAAACTCATCTCCGCCGCCGTCGGGCGCGGCGTGCTCGACCTGAGTGCCCCCGCGACGCAGAACCTGCGTGCCCTGGCGGCCGCTCGCGGCGTACCGGAGTCCGCACTCACCGTCGCCGTGCTCGACAAGCCCCGCCACGTCGAACTCATCCGGGAGCTCGAGTTCGCCGGCGCCCGGGTGATCCGCGCCCGGGAAGGCGACGTCTCCCCGGCCATCGTCGCCGCCACCCCGGGCGGTGAGATCGACCTGGTCATGGGCATCGGCGGCACGCCGGAGGGCGTGATCGCGGCGTGCGCCGTGCGCGCCCTGGGAGGGGTCATGCTGGGACGGCTGGCCCCGCAGAGCGACGCCGAGGAACGCGGAGCACGCGCCACCGGCCTGGATCTCACCCGGATCTTCACCGCCACCGATCTCGTTTCCAGTGCGCGAGTGCTCTTCGCGTCGGCCCCGGTCACCTGAACGGCCTGCCGCCGAGGGACAATGGAGCGGTGAGTTCCACAACTACCTTCGCCCTTATCCGCCATGGCCAGACCGACTGGAATGCCGCGCTCCGCATCCAGGGTCTTTCGGACATCCCGCTCAACGACACCGGACGGGGCCAGGCAGCGGATGCCGTCGGCCACCTGGCCGACTATGAGTGGGACTTCGTCGTCTCCTCGCCCCTCAGCCGCGCGGCCGAGACGGCCGATCTGATCGCCGACGGTCTCGGCCTCACCGTCACCCGTCGCATCGGGCAGATCGTCGAGCGCGACTATGGCCCCGCGGAGGGCCTCGGCGCCGGCCCGGAGCTGGACGCGCTCCGTCTCCCGGGCGACCCCACCGGCATCGGCGGATTCCATGGCGCCGAGGCGGAAGCGACGGTCGCCGCGCGCGGCGCGGATGCCCTGCTAGCGCTGGCCGAGGAGCACCCCGGTGCCCGCATCATCGTCGTCAGCCACGGCACGCTGATCCGGCTGAGCCTCATGCGCATCCTCGACCGCCCGATCGGCACCATCTCCAACGCGGCCCTCACGGTCGTGGCCCACGACCAGGCCGGCTGGACTCTCGACGTGCTCAACGGCGCCCCCTCCTCCACCGCCCTGGCCCCGGCCCCGTAGCCGCCCGCCCGCCCGCCAGGGCACGGCACCGCCAGCCACCCGGATCCCCAGGCACCCAGCCCTCTAACTTCCCAGACCTCTGGGCCCCGCCTCGTGCCTCGTGCCTCGTGCCTCGTGCCTCGTGCCTCGTGCCTCGTGCCTCGACTGTGCCTATTCCGGTCGAGAGTGGCCGGTGCCACGGGGTCAGTATTCACCAGTCGTTGACAACTCTCGACCGGAATGGGCACTCTCGCCCGATGGTTCGCATGCCAGTAGCCCTCTGCGTGCACCTGGCAGACGGTTGTGGAGGCGAAGGCGGAGGCGGAGGCGCGACTCACTATCAGGCTCCCCCACGAGGACATTCTGGTCCCGGTGGTCGTGGTCTTGCGCGCCGAGGCCGGCCGAGCACCGTCCCTCCCCCGTTGTCGTTGTCGTGGCGCAGGTTGTGCGCGCGGGCGCAGGTTCCACCGTGCGCCGGCGCACCGAACCTGCGCCGCGACGGCGCCCCCGCCCGGTGTCAATGGCCAATCCGAACTGCCCACTGGCGGCCAGTAGGAATGCCCGCTGGTGGCCATGAAAACTGCCCACTCATGGCCAACAGATCTGCCCA